>JANYJX010000044.1 GCA_025358355.1 Actinomycetes bacterium
CGACCGTGGTGATGACGACGCGCGGCAAGGACGATCCGGAGTCGTTCCTCGCGTTCGAGCGCGACCGGGCGCAAGAGGCGGAGGTGAAGCGCCGCTTCCGCACGTTCACTGATCCGCTGAAGCTCGTCGTCGTCACGTCGAAGTGGCTGACCGGCTTCGACGCGAAGAACCTCGGCGTCATGTACCTCGACAAGCCGCTGCGGGCGCACACGCTGTTCCAGGCGATCACGCGCACGAACCGCACTTGGACGAACCCGGAGAGCGGGCAGGAGAAGACCGCCGGCCTGGTGATCGACTACATCGGCCTGGGCGCCGAGATCGCCAAAGCTGTCCAGGTGCGCAGGCTCGAGCGGGGGGAGCGGATCGGTGTCGACGACCTCACGGCCTTGCAGAAGGAGCTGCGCGGGGCGATCGAGACTGTGCTCGTGCGGTTCGCCGCGATCGATCGGGCGAGCTCATCGTTTGCGGCGCTGATGGCTGCGCAGGAGCGCCTCGCCGAGGACGAGGCACGCGACGGGTTCGCGCACGAGTTCCTCACGGCGCAGGCGCTGTACGAGTTCCTCGCGCCGGACACCGGGTTGAGTCTCGCCGAGCGGGGCGACTACCGCTGGGCGGCGAAGGTCTACCAGTCTGTTCAGCCTGCGATGACTCCGGATGCTCTGTTGTGGCAGCGCCTCGGGCGGAAGACGCATGAGCTGATCGCCAAGCACATTGGCGAGATCGAGGTTGGCAAGGGCGGCCCACGCTCGATCGTGCTCGACGCCGAATCGATCGAGCAGCTCAAGCTGCTCGGCCTCGACGATGCTGTCGCCGAGCCGGCCGAGCCGTTGACCGCGGCCGACGTGCTCGACTCGATCCGGCGGCGGCTCGAGGCCCGGCTCAACGCGAACCCAGTGAGTACGCGGTACCGCTCGCTCGCCGAGCGGCTCGAAGCACTGCGCCAGACGTTCATCGAGACCGCCGAGGAGAGCGTCGAGTTCCTCAAGCGGCTGCTCGAGATCGCCCGCGAGGTCGTCCAGGCGGATCGCGAGCAGGTCGCCGAGGAAGGTGCTTCAGCCGTTGCGGACGATGCAGGTGTCGAGTTGCTTCTCCCGGATCAGCGCGTCGGTGCGCTCACCCAGATCTTCGAGGAGTACCGGCCCGAGGTAACACCGGACATCGTCGAACGAGTCGTGCACGAGATTGACGCGGTCGTGATGGGCGTGCGCTTCGCAGGCTGGCAATCGAGCCGCGAGGGCGACAGGACGGTCAAGTTCGAGATTCGCCGTGCGTTCAAGAAGTACGGACTCGAGCCGACCGGCGAGCTCTTCGACCGCGCCTACGCCTACGTCGCCGAGCACTACTGACCAACGCGTACCCCGCCGGCAAATCAGCCGAGGGTCAGGCGACGAGCGAGTAGACCTCGACGTGCCCTGCGTCGGCTAGGCGAAGCTCGGCGAGCAGCGAGCGTAGCGCCGGGGCGCATTCCTCGGCCGGGAGAAGCTCGAGTGGGCAGCGTTCGCCAGCAGGCATCCGCTCCTCGCCGAGCGCCACTAGCCGGTCGCGAAACCCATCGTCGGCGAGATCTTCCGGCGCAACAGCAAGGCCGATCCAGGTCACGGAGCCCGGCCCGGCGGCTCTCACGGTCCCGTCAACGGCCTGCTCCACCTTCCAGCCGGATGACTTGTAGTGGCTGACGAGCAGGTCGCACAGCTGTTTCCGGCGCTCGGACATTCGGGGATGATCGCAGCCGCAGCGGACGGCTAGGCGTTGGCCACTAGCCGCAGCGCGGCCGCCGCGATCTCCTCTTCGGAGAGCAGCACGAGATTCGCGGCTGTGCCTAGCGGCACGAACGAGTCCTTGCTGGTCACTCGCGCGACTCGGCCCCCGAACCCCGCGTCGACGAGCGCCGCCACCACGCCCTCGGAGACGCCACCGCTCTGACGCGTCTCGTCGGCGACGAGGACGCAGCCGGTCGCCGCCGCTTCGCGCAGGATGTCCTCGACTGGCAGCGGCGCGAGCCAGCGCAGATCGAGGATGCGCGCGAAGACGCCTTGCTCGGCCAGGCGGTTCGCGACGCGCAGCGACATACGAAGGCCGTTCGCCCAGGTCACGATCGTTAGGTCGCGCCCGGCGCGATGCGTGCGGGCCGCGCCAATCGGAATGTGCGACGTGCCGGGCGGCCCGAGCCACTCGCCGTCGCCGTCCTCGAACAGGTCGCGTGCGTGGTAGAGCGCGATCGGCTCGAGGAAGACGCAGACGCTGCCGTCGACCTTCGCCGCGGCGACGCACGTCCGCAGCATCGGCCCGACGTCCTCGGGCCGGCACGGCGAGGCGACCACGAGACCGGGAATGTCGCGGAGCACAGCAACCGAATCGTCGTTGTGGAAGTGACCGCCGAAGCCACGCTGATACCCGTAGCCGGCAACGCGCACCACCATCCCGTTGCGGTAGCGGCCCTGCGAGAAGAATTGCAGCGTGGCCGCCTCACCGCGCAGCTGATCCTCGGCGTTGTGCAGGTACGCGAGGTATTGGATCTCCGGGATCGGCACGAAACCGGTCACCGCAGCGCCAAGCGCGAGGCCGAGGATCGACGTCTCGTCGAGCAGCGTGTCGAAGACGCGCGCGGCGCCGAAGCGGGCATGGAGCCCACGCGTGACGCCGTACACGCCGCCCTTCACGGCGACGTCTTCGCCAAAGAGGAGCGTCTCCGGATGCTGTTCCAGCACGTCGGCAAGGCCCTGGTTGATCGCCTGCGCGAGCGTCAACGGCTCGTCAGTGGGCGCGGTGACCGAGGCCACGCAGCTCGCGACGACCACCGGCGAGCGCGGCGCCAGCGGCCGCATCACTTCGCCGGCAGTCTCGAGTTGCGGCCGTTGCGTGGCCGTGAGCGCGAGCTCGCGAATGCGCTGGCGCGACTCCAGGTACTCGGCGGCGAGCGCCTCGCCCGTGGCTTCGCCCGCGTCGACGAGCCAGCGCGCGGTCGCGAGGATCGGGTCGCGCTCGAAGTCGGCGCGAATCGCCTGCGGCGTGCGATACGCAGTCTCCAGGTCGGCCCCCGCGTGCGAGAGATACCGAACGGTACGCAGGTGGAGAACGGCGGGGCGACGCTCTTCGCGCACCCAGTCCGCGAGCTCGTGCGCGGTCGCGAGCACAGCTTGCGGATCGTCGCCGGCGGCGGTCTCGAAACGCAGCTGCGGTCGTGCGCGGAGCGCGCTCTCCACCCAACCCACCGGCGACGGGACGCTGATGCCGAGGCCGTTGTCCTCACACACGAAGAGCGCCGCGAGCGGCAGCCGTTGGTGCGCGCAATGCGCGGCCGTATTCAGCGCCGCTTGCGCGACAGCGTGGTTGAGCGACGCGTCGCCGAAGCTGCAGACGGTGACCGCGTCGTGCGGCCAGCGGCTCTTAACACCGAGCTTCGTCGCGCGATCGACCGCGAACGCGACGCCCACCGCGCGCGGCAGATGCGACGCGATCGTCGAGGTCTGCGGGATCACCGCGAGGTCGGCGTGGCCGAAAACCTTGTGGCGACCGCCGGCGATCGGCTCCTCCACGGCAGCGGCCATGCCGAGCAGGATGTCGACGACTCCGTCGTGCTCGAGCTGGCCGGCCCGCGCGAGGTAGAAGCCGCCAGAGCGGTAGTGCAGCAGCGCCGGATCGGTGGGCCGCAACGCGAGCGCTACGGCGGCATTCGACTCGTGCCCGGCGGAGCCGATCGTGTAGTAGCCGAGCTGCTGCGACTGCAGCCAGCGCGCCGCGTGATCGCAGAGACGGCTGTCGACCTGTGCGCGCCAGAGCGCGGCCGCGTCGCATGCGCCGTCGCTCGCCGCCGCAGGAACGAGCGAGCGAAGCGCCTCAACTAGATGTCGCTCGAGAGGATCCAGATCGTCAGCCATCGCAACGCGACGCTACCGATCGGCGAGCGCAATGGCCACGTGTGGTACCGCCGCTATGAGTCGCTCGTCGTCGGTGACGAGCTGGAGCTCGTGATCCTCCGCGATCGCGACGTACGCAGCGTCGTAGGCGGTCAGCCCAACCGCGGTCAATCGAGCGACCGAGCGGAGATCCGGTTCCACGAACTCGAAGCCGAGCTCCTCGATCTCGTGTGCCAGCGCCTCGAGTTGGGCTCGGGCCCAGTGCCACTTCCGACCCGCGATGTTGATGAGCTCGAGGGGCAACAGCGAGGGGGCGATGACTCCAATCTCGCCGCTCCCGAAAGCCGTCCGTAGAGCAAGAGCCTCGACGACGCGCCGTTCGTTCGTGCTCCGAAACCACTTGGCGACTACCGAGGCGCCGAGAACCACATCGGTCATCGCTCGTCGCGAGCAGCCCGGATCTCAGCGGTCGAATCACCCGCCGAGGCGCCTTGGGGCGCTGACGCGAAGAGATCATCGAGCGCCTTCAAGGCACGGCGGCGGCGGCGGAGCGTGTTGTCCTTGCCATGCTGCAACTCTCGTTGGGCGGCACGAGCGAGGAACGCGCTGCGACTGAGACCGTGCGCGCGGGCTTCCTCGTCGACCCGCCTGACGAGATCGTCATCGAAGGAGACGAGAACCTTGCCCATGCTCTCAGGATATCCCCGATATCCCGGTTCGTCTAGCGTCCAAACCGGTCAAACGTCGATGGTGACGTGCCCGGGCTGCGCCGTTACCCGCGCGAGCCAGCCGCTGATCGCCGGGTAGCGCCCGAGGTCGAAACCACCCTCCCCGGCGACGTGCGTGTAGGCGTAGAGCGCGATGTCCGCAATCGAGTAGCGCCCGCCGACAAGGAACTCCCGCCCGACGAGACCGCCCTCCAAGGCGTCGAGCGCGAGATAGCCGAGACGTTGCTTCTCCGCCAAGGCCTCCTGCGACGGCGCGGCACCGAGCATGTGCAGCCAGAAGCGCGCGACGGCGATGTTCGGCTCATGGTTGTACTGCTCGAAGAACATCCACTGCAACACCTTCGCGCGCTCCCACGGATCGGTCGGGACGAACGCCGTCCCGTCGCCGAGCCACCAGAGAATCGCGTCCGACTCGCCGAGCCCGCGCCCGTCGTCGAGGACGAGTGTCGGCACGCGCAGCGCCGGGTTCAGCCCACCGAGGATCGCCGGCCGCGCCGAGCGATCCGTCACGCTCAGCTCCTGCCGCTCGTACGGAATCCCGAGCTGCGCCAGCAACAGGCGCACCTTGTAACAGTTGCCCGAAACCGCCGAGTCGTAGAGCAGCACTACGCGGCCAGCTCAGGCGGTAAGAGCGGCGGCGAACTCGTCGAAAGCCGTGACGAACGCGTCGACCTCGACATCCGTGTGCTGGATTGAGAGCGTCCACTCCTCTTCACGACCGGGCGTCATGAAGATGCCGCGATTCATGTTCCAGAGCCAGGCGAGATCACACAGCTCGGCGTCCTGGTTCGCCTTGAACGACTCGTAGTCGGTGATCTTCGCGCTCGAGAACGTGACGCAGCCCTTGGCGCCGATCCCAAGCGCGTAGCCCGGCAGCGCGTAGCGATCG
Organism: Actinomycetes bacterium; assembly: GCA_025358355.1. GTDB lineage: Bacteria > Actinomycetota > Thermoleophilia > Gaiellales > Gaiellaceae > Gaiella. The sequence goes on from JANYJX010000044.1 coordinate 5,475, forward strand.
ATCACCGCTTGGCAGCCGCCGACGATCCGGTCGTTGAGCCGATCAAGGTGCGTGTAGGCGTCGGGCGTGAGCACGTCGAGGAGGCTCGCGCGCGCCGCCGCCATCGTCAACGGGTTCCCGTTGTAGGTGCCGACCTGGTAGACGCGCTCGTCGCGCACGCACTCCATCGCCTCGGCCGTGCCGCCGATCGCGCCGCTCGGCAGTCCGCCGCCGAGCGTCTTCGCGAGCGTCACGAGATCGGGCTCCAGGCCATAGAGCTCCGTCGCGCCACCGGCCGCAACGCACAGGCCGGTCTTGACCTCGTCGATGATCAGCACGATGCCGCGCTCGCGTGTGAGGGCGCGCACGGCGTCGAGGTAGCCGGGCTCGGGGAGCACGACGCCGAGGTTCATCAGCGCCGCTTCCATGATCACGCAGGCGGGCTTGTTGCCCTCGCGCTCGAGCCGGTCGAGCCGCGACTCCATCGCGTCGATGTCGTTGAACGGCACGGCGATCGTCAGGTCGGTCACGGCTTTCGGGATCCCCGCGCCATACGGCAGCGACTCGTAGTTGAGCCGGTCGCCGATGCGCGCGTACGGGACGCCGATCGAGACCATCACGCCGTCGTGATGGCCGTGGTAGGAGCCGAAGATCTTCATGATCGTGTCGCGCCCGGTCTGCCCCCGCGCGATCCGGATCGCGTCCATCGTCGCTTCGGAGCCGGAGTTCGTGAAGCGCCATTGCGGGAGCTTGAAGCGGCGCGCGAGCTCCTCGCCGACAACAATCGCGTCCTCGGTCGGCACCGCGAAGTGCGTGCCCTGGCGCAGCCGCTCCTCGACCGCTTTCGTGATCACCGGGTGCGCGTGCCCCTGCACCATCGAGCCGAAGCCGTTGTGGAAGTCGATGCGCCGCGTGCCGTCGACGTCCCATACATAGGCGCCTTCCCCCCGCTCGAAGTAGATCGGCCACGGATCGAAGAGCTGGTACGAGGAGGCAACGCCGCCCGTGAGAACTGCGCGTGCCCGCTCGTAGACGCGACCGGAGCCGGCGGTCGACTCGTTGAGCCGACGCTGCTCGCGCTCTGTCAGTTCGCGAAGCCGATTCCGGTCGATGTGCGTTGTGGCGGGCGCGCTCACGGTCGGGCGATCCTAGACGATCGCCGCGACGATCAGCCAGCTGGCCCGGTTCAAGGTCGCGGCCACAGGTCAGTAGATGCGCCGCCACCTCTTGAAGGCTCTCACGTCGCTCGCGTTGAGCCTGAACCATTCGCCTCGCATTCGCTTGTCCGCGAACCTCGCGTGCCAGTACGCCTCCACACCCGGCGGATCGTCGGTCTTTATCTCATGGATGCGCTGTTGCTCGACCGACGATGTGGCTCCGAGTTCGGAGAGTCGTCGGTCTACGAGATTCGTACGACCGATCTTGTACTCCCCGGGGTGCCCCTTGACGAGGTAGACGAACCCGGAACGGTCAGTCTCGTCGGGAGCTTCCGGCAGAGCCTCCTCGACCGACGAAGAAGGAACGTAGGCTGCAGCGAGGATGGCGATGACATCTGCGTGCTCCGGCCTCTTTCGGCAGTAGTCGAGCACCTTGCCGACCAGATCGTTCTTTCGACCAAACCTCTGGTAGGTCATGGAATCGGGGAAGGAGCGATCTCCTGTGCGTTCGACGCGCATGTCGCCGCGAGTTGGCACGCGACCGAGCTTCCGAGTCAAGCCGATGAAGCTCCCCATCATCAGATCGGTGCTGTGCGCCGCGTTCATCATGTTCGGCTGGAGTCCGGCCTCTCGTTGGGCATCGCCGAACCGCGCCCAGTAGAAATTGATGTCGTACTCAGTGATGCCGCTCGCGGCTGTGAACCGCGCGCGTCCAAGGGGCTTGCCGCCGTTCTCGGCTGCGGTTCTGCGAATCTCGTTGAGAATCTCCTCCCGCGTCATCGCGACAGTGTCTCATCCCCGGGCCGGATCATCTTGGCCCCGCCGGTCGCTGAGTACTCGGCTTAACTCGTGGCGCCGGGGGCTTCGACCCTGATCCCGGCTGCCGCTGCAGCCGCGGCCAGCCGCCGGTCGTAGACGAGCATCACGTCCGGAGCAACGGCGAGAGCCGTCGCGAGATGGATTGCGTCGACTGGCCGAAGGCTCCTCGAGGCGATCCCAGCGGCGGCTCGCGCGATCGTGCGATCGGTGGCTACGAGCGCAACAACGCCAAGCACGTCCAAAACGTCCGCCTCATCGATCTCCTCGACACGACCGGCGACACGGAGACACCGTGCGATCTCCGGAATGGAGCGCCGAGGCGTCCGCGTAGACGGCGCTAGAAACGTCCTTCTCGTCCCTCCGAAATGATCTCGGTGGCCGAACGGTCGGTCGAGCGGTCGGGCTTCTTGTTCGCCGCGAGTTCTACCCGGATCCGTTCGGCGTGCCCGCGCAGCTCGCGGATGCGCGTCTCGCGGTACTCGCGCGACGGGCGCTCCTCGTCAGGCGTCCGTTTCCTCTTCTTCATCGTCGTCCTCCTCGTCGTCGTCGAGCAACGCCAGGATTCTCCCGGTATCGGCATAGATGTCAGCGAGTGCGAACATGATCGACGTGACCTCGCCTCGGTAGATGCCCTGATCTTCGTCCATCGACCGAGGATGCCTGGCCACCACTCGTCACGCAAGATGTCCTAACGGGCCGGCGCCAGAGTAGAGCAGTCAGGTCTTCCACTTTCCCGAGAATATCCCCCCTTTAAGAAACGGTTCCCGGTTGACATGACACGGCGTAGCCCGTACACAACCGGCTACCAGGAGACGCGAACAGGAGGAACGGGAGTGGCGACCGATCTCGAGCGCTTCGTCGCAACGGAGGGAAGGGCCGACAAGATCGCCGATGTACGCAGGCGGATCGACGCCGAGGGCGTCACGTACATCTACTACCAGTTCATCTCCGTCACCGGGCGGATCATGGGCAAAGGCGTGCCCGCGGCGCATTGGGAAAGCATGGCGGCGAAGGGCTTCCAGCTCGTCTACGGCTCCACTGCGAATCTTTTCACCGACCGCCACGGCGAGTACATCGGCTACGGGCCTGAGGCCGCCGAGCTCGTCGGACTGCCTGAACCGGAGACCTTCGAGGTCCTGCCGTGGGACTCGAAAGTGGCGCGCGTCTGGTGCACCTGCTTCCGCAACCGCGAGGAGCGCGGTGACCCCGGCGCCTTCCTCACCTCCGACTGCCGCGGCAACCTGAAGCGCATCCAGGCCGAGTTCGAAGCGAAGCACGGCCTCCATCTGCGCGCCGGCACCGAGCCCGAGATGATGTGGCTCAACCTGAAGCCGGACGGGACGCCCGACGTCAGCGGCGTCACCAAGCCGTACTGCTACCACATCGATCAGTTCTCGGAACTGCAGCCGATCATCCACAAGGTGGTCGAGTACGGGCAGGCGCTCGGACTCGACATGATCCAGGGCGACCACGAGGACGCACCCGGCCAGATCGAGCTCAACTTCAACTTCGACCGCGCCGAGCAGACCGCCGACAACCTCTCGACATTCCGCCAGATCTGCCGGCAGGTCGGCCGCGAGCTCAAGGTCTTCCCGTGCTTCATGCCGAAGCCGTTCATGGGCGTCTCGGCGAACGGCTGTCACCACAACATCTCGCTGTGGCGCGGCGACGAGAACGTCTTCATGCCGGAGGGCGACGACTCGCAGAAGCCTGGCCAGGTCGGCCTATGGGCGATCGGCGGCATCCTCGAGCACCTCGGAGCGCTCACTGCGATCACCGCCTCGACAATCAACTCGTATCGGCGGCTCTGGGACACCGGCTTCTGGGCGCCCGTCTTCGCCGACTGGGGCTACCAGAACCGGACGACCGCGCTGCGCGTCTCCGCACCGGGTCGTTTCGAGTACCGCTCGGTCGACTCGGCCGTGAACCCCTATCTCTCCATGGCGGCGTTGATCAAAGCGATGGAGGACGGCATCGAGAGGAAGCTCGACCCGGGCGAGCCGGAGGAGCGGAACATCTACGCGGCGATGGAAGCCGGCAAGCAGGTGAAGAAGATCCCGATGACCTTCGGCGACGCGCTCGACGCGCTGGAGGCTGACGAGGTCGTGAAGAGCGCGCTCCCCGGCGAGATGTACCGTGTCTTCATGCACTACAAGCGGGACGAGTGGGAGCGATATTGCGCCACCGTCACCGATTGGGACGTGAACGAATACCTGGACGTACTACCGTGACGAGGATCTGAAATGTGCGGTATTGCAGGGATTATTTACCGGGATGGCGCGCCGCATCCGATCGGCGACGAGATGACGCGGATGCTCCAGTCGATGAAGCACCGCGGCCCCGACTCGACCGGTTACGCGCTGTACGGCACGCCCGCGAACGGCGAGCTCGTCATGCGCTACAAGCTCGCCGACGCGAACACGCCGCGCGATTTCGAGTACCAGGATCGACTGCGCCGCCATCGTGCCGAGGTCGAGCGCCGGCTCCACTCGCTTAACGCGCATGTGCGCACGATCGAGGAGGAGACGGAGTACGCGTTCCGCGTCTCGCTCGACTATTCCGGTGACCTGAAGACGCTCGCCGACTACGTCGAGGACATCCCGGACTGCGAGGTTCTCTCGCTCGGGCACTCGCTGGAGATCATCAAAGACCTCGGCGACGCGGAGCAGGTCTGTAGTGAGTACCACCTCAACGACTTCAACGGCACGCACGCGATCGGCCACGTCCGCATGGCGACCGAATCGGACGTCGACATCTCGGGCGCGCACCCGTACTGGGCGTACCCGTTCTCGGATATCGCGGTCGTCCACAACGGCCAGCTGACGAACTACTTCCAGTGGAAGCGCCGCCTGGAACGCTCCGGTCATCGCTTCCAATCCGAGTGCGACTCCGAGATCATCGCCGTCTACCTCGCGCAGCAGATGAGCGAGGGCGCGACGCTCGAGGACGCGATGCGCCAGAGCCTGGACGAGCTCGACGGCGTCTTCACCTACATCTGCGTGACACGCGATGCACTTGGTGTCGCAAAGGACGAGATGGCCGCGAAGCCGCTCGTGCTCTTCGAATCCGACGAGATCGTCGCGCTGGCCAGCGAGGAGATCGCGATCCGCGCGGTGCTTGACGGTGAGATCGACACCTACGATCCGTATGAGGGCGAGGTGTTGGTGTGGCAGCGCTAACCGGAGAGCATGGGATCTCGTATGACGCGCGCGGGCTGGCAGAGCCGGACGCCGCGGTTCCGCGGGTGTCCGAGATCAGCGGCTCGAGTGCCGTCTTCGACGCGAAAGATCTGACGACGCGCCAGATCAACCTCGAGCTGCGCTGGCTCCTCTACGAACAGGGCATCACGGATGTCACGGTGAAGAACCCCGGCTCGAAGCATTCGCTCGGCGTCGGCATCCTCACCCGCTGCAAGATCACCTTCGAGGGTAGCCTCGGCTACTTCGGCTGCGGCATCATCGACGGGCCGGAGATCCACATCACGGGTCGCGTCGGCTGGTCGTCCTGCGAGAACATGATGTCGGGCGTCGTCGTGATCGAGGGCAACGCGGGCTCGCTCACGGGAGCCGCGATGCGCGGCGGCGACCTCGTCGTGAAGGGTCGCGTCGGCGCGCGCAGCGGCATCGACCAGAAGGGCGGCACGATCATCGTGCTCGGCTCGGCCGGCTCGATGAACGGCTTCATGCTGCAGCGCGGCCGCCAGATCATCTGCGGCGACGTCGGCCACGGCCTTGGCGACTCGATGTACGACGGGACGATCTACGTGGGCGGCAAGGTGCGCTCGCTCGGGATCGACTGCGTGCCCGGCGAGTGGACTGACGCCGACACGGAGCTCATCGAGCGCAAGTTCCGCATCTACGAGCTGGGCGCCCCGCCGGAGCTGCAGAAGTTCGTCTGCGGCAAGAAGCTCTACAACTACGACAACCTCGAGCCAGCCGAGCGCAAGCTCGTCCTTTAGGAGCACGCGAACCCATGGCCGACGAGACAGCACCCACGAACAAGACCGTCCTCGGGCACAGCAAGATCTTCACGCCGGAGGTCATCAACGACATCCACATGAAGGCCGAGCTCGGCCGCTACCGCATGCGCGGCTTCTCGATGTTCAAGCCGATCCCGCACTGGGACGAGCTGATGTTCATGCCCGGCACGCTCACCCGGTTCGTGATCGAGGGCTACCGCGAGAAGTGCGTGACGAAGACGATTCTCGGCGCGCGGTTCGCGAAGAACCCGATCGAGCTCGACATCCCGGTCTACATCACGGGCATGTCGTTCGGAGCGCTGTCGCTCGAGGCCAAGATGGCGCTCGCGAAAGGCGCGTCCATGGCGGGCACGGCGACGTGCTCAGGCGAGGGCGGCATGATCCCGCCGGAGCGCGACCACTCGACGAAGTGGTACTACCAGTGCATCCAGAGCCGGTACGGGTTCAATCCGCACCACCTGATGCTCGCCGACGCCTGCGAGTTCTTCATCGGCCAGGGCTGCAAGGTCGGGCTCGGCGGTCACCTGATGGGGCAGAAGGTGACCGAGCAGGTTGCCGAGATGCGCTCGCTGCCGGCCGGCATCGACCAGCGTTCGCCGGCGCGGCACCCGGATTGGCTCGGCCCTGACGATCTCTCGCTGAAGATCCAGGAGATCCGTGAGGCGACCGACTACCGGATCCCGATCCAGCTCAAGCTCGGCGCCGCGCGCGTCTACGACGACGTGCGGATGGCGGCGAAGTGCGGGCCGGACATCATCTACCTGGACGGCGCCGAGGGAAGCACCGGCGCAGGCCCGCACATCGCGACCGAGGAGACCGGCATCCCGCTGATGGCGGCGATCCCCGAGGCGCGTCGCGCGCTCGAGGACGTCGGCCTGGCCGACGAGATCGACCTGGTCGTGGCCGGCGGCATCCGCAACGGCGGCGACGTCGCGAAGGCGCTCGCGCTCGGTGCGAAGGCCATCGCGATCGGCCACTCGTCGCTGATGGCGCTGAACTGCAACAAGGAGATCGAGGGCGTCACCGACTACGAGGGCACCGTGGGCGTCCCTGCCGGCAAGTGCTACCACTGCCACACGGGCCGCTGCCCAGTCGGCATCACGACACAGGATCCGGAGCTGCGCAAGCGCCTCATCGTGGAGGAGGCGGCCGAGCGCGTCTACAACTTCCTGCACACGCTGACGCTCGAGGTGCAGATGCTCGCGCGGGCGTGCGGCAAGACGAACGTCCACTCGCTTGAGCCGGAGGATCTCTGCGCGCTCACGGTCGAGGCGGCCGCGATGGCAAAGGTGCCGCTCGCCGGCACGAGCTGGATTCCCGGCGTCAGCGAGGAGCGGACGCTCGCGAAGATCGAGCGGATGCTCGAGAAGCACCTCGAGTTCCCGGTCGACTACCTGCCGACACACGCCGAGGTTCACGGCAATGAGTGACATGGCGCCCCATGACATTGGATACGGGGAGCCGGAGAAGATCCAGTCGATCGACGCGGAGTTCCTCGCGGGCCACCGCTTCCCGTACCAAGAGGACATCTCCCTGATCGAGGACATCGACCTCGATGCGGCAACGCCGGGCGCCGACATCAACTGGCTGGAGGACATCCATCTGCTGATTGAGGAAGGCACGCCGGCAGTCTTCGACCGCTACTCGAACGCGTTCCTGAAGATCTACTTCCCGATTCCCGCCGACCGCGAGAACGAGATCGCGCGCAAGGTGCTGATCAAGCACCTCACGTCAGGGAACTCATACGGCATCCAGCTGAAGGAGAAGCACACGAAGTTCCCTCAGCCCGAGCTCGGCCCGTGGGTGCCAGGCTCGAAGACGGTCGGGACCGACTATCACGCGCCTGTGCTCGAAGGCTGGGAACCGCCCGCGCACTAATCGCGGCTGATACCTGCCTGTAGGCTGCCGTAGTCCGCTGCAGTGCAGGTCATGGAGGAGGTGGGTGCGATGACAGCAATCGGTTCGGTCTCGCAACGCCCTTCCGGCCACCCCGGCCGGTAGAGCGACACACCCAAACCTTTCCAGGAGGATCAATGCCGCATTCCGACGGTGAGCACAGCGCTCGCTCGACTCATGCTCAGTCTCATGTGATCAACGGCCTGCACGTCGAGGTGACGGGCGACGGCGCAGCCGTCGTTCTCGTCCACGCCGGCATCGCGGACTCACGGATGTGGGAACCGCAATGGACGACCTGGCCGAAGGCCTACAAGGTGATCCGGTTCGACCTGCGCGGATTCGGCCGCTCCTCGGCTCCGGCCGGCGCGTACTGCCCTGCCGCCGACCTCCTTGCCATCCTCGACGGGCTGGACATCGCTCGCGCGGTCGTGGTCGGTTCGTCGTTCGGAGGCCTCGCCTCGCTCGATCTCGCGGCGACTAGACCCGACCGCATCAGCGGGCTCGTACTCGCCAGCATCCCGCTGCCCGACCACGCCTGGTCGGCGGAGTTCGAGCAGTTCGGCGACGCCGAAACCGCAGCGATCGAGGCCGGCGACCTCGACCTCGCGACAGAGGTCAACGTCGACTTCTGGCTCGGTAGCGCCCCGGAGCCGATCCGGAACGCAATTCGCGAGCAGCAGCGCCGAGCGTTCGAGCTCCAGGTCGGCGCCGACGCGGACGATTCCTTGCTCTCGGCAGACCTCGGTGGCCAGCTCGGGACGCTTAGCGTCCCCACGCTCGTGATCGACGGCGCCGACGACGTCGCCGACTTCCGCTTGATCGCGGATCAGCTCGGGCGGACGATCCGCAACTGCGAACGGGCCACGATCGCCGGGTCGGGGCATCTCCCGAGCCTCGAGCGGCCAGAGGCGTTCGACGCAGTCGTTCGGCCCTTTCTGGCACGCGTCGTTTGATCAGCGCCAGAGGTTGCGATCCAACATGCAAGCCTCATGGGCCTACGGCAGCTGCCAGAACTCGCCGTCGAGGCCCAGCCGATCGAGCAATGCCTGGTTTCGCTCGCGGGTGCGAGGCTGCCAGTCGGGCAGGAGGCGATCGCTCCACCAGGCGTGCGCGAGCTCGCTGAGCTTGCCCACGGTAATGGTCGCTCCAGGCGCCCGTCCACCGAGCCACCGGCCGATGTGCTCCTCCGACCGGAAGAGGTTCATCGTGCTTCAGGTGAAGGCGATGTCGTCCCACCAGCGGGCAGCGGGGACGAGGCAGTGGAACAGGAGAGTCGTCTCGTCCGGTCGCTGCTCGTGCACCTCGATGCGCAGGGCCTCGCCGCAATCCGGGCACGAGGTCTCGATGCGACCGTCTGCGTGAAGTGCAGCACAGATCCCAAAGGCGTCCCAGGCGCAATTCGCGTACCACCAACGGCCGTCCGCCTTGACCCGATACGCCGTCGGAACGGCCGAGAACGGATTCGCCATCCGGATCTCGGCCGTCGCCGGGTTGAGCACGAGTGCGTGCTGGTCATGTAGCCGCTGCCATCCGCTCGAGACGTCGGCAGATGGCAGCTCGCCGAAGGCGGCGACCTCGCTCACGGTCGGGGCTCGCCCAAGCTCGACGAAGAGCCCATAGGTCAACGACCTCAGACGTAGATCGTGCTCATCCACCTAGGAGCTCATTCTGATTCGAGTTCAGGCGGCATAGGCCATCGCGATCCCGGTCACGGCGAACACACCCGACTCGGCCATGCCGATGGCCACGACACCGCGTGCGAGGCGGCCAGGCCGCCGCTCACGATCGGGAGCCAGACGCTCCACCAGAATCGGCAGCGGCGCAGCAGTCAATGCGACCGAGCCGACGATGAGCAGGAGGCTAAGCGTCACCGGGAGGATCGAGAAGTCCTCCCGGTTGCCTCGAACAATCTGTCCGAGCATGAAGGCGGTCGTGCCGAGTGTGAACAGGATCGTTCGCGCACGCGTCCCGGAAGGGAGCAGCGAGCGCGCTACCGCGTAGGTGACACCGAGGACAACGCCGGCGATCGCCCCGAAGATGTAGATCGCGGCCGTCCCGCCGCTCGTGAACTCGCCGATGATCGCGCCCATCGCGGTCTCGAGCCCGAGCGTGTCCTCCTTGGAGAGGAATAGGAGGCGCATGAAGATCCGTCCCAGCGTCCCGCCGACAACAAGGCCGACTCCCAACCCGACCGCCGCGCCGACCGCGACGTTGCGTAGCCACCACCGCATGTCCGAAACCTCCTCACATCGCTCTGCCCACTGTCACATCGCTCTGCTCGGGGCGAGTATCACAGCCGGAATCCGCCGGTTCAATGTCGTAGAATTGCGCAATGCGGGTTCTCGTTCTCCAGCACATCGCGTGCGAGCCGCCTGGCGTCTATGAGGACGTGCTCCTCGAGCGCGGCGCATCGATCCACCGCGTCGAGCTGGATGAGGGCGAGCCGCTGCCGGACTGGCGTGGGTTTGACGCGATCGTCGCGATGGGTGGGCCGATGTCCGCCACCGACGACGCTGCACTGCCGTGGCTGACGGCGGAGAAGCGCGCAATCGGCGAGGCGGTTCGCGCGGGCACGCCGTACTGGGGCGTCTGCCTCGGCGTCCAGTTGCTCGCGGCAAGTCTCGGCGCTCGCGTCTACCCAGGCGCCGTGCCCGAGGTCGGGCTGCTTCCCGTTGAGATCACCGCCGAGGGTCGCGCCGACCCGGTGTTTTCCGACGCGCCAGACGATCTCGTCACGTTGCAGTGGCACGGCGACACGTTCGACCTGCCGGAAGGCGCGGTCCGGCTCGCCGGTTCGCCCGCGTACCCGAACCAAGCGTTCCGCTTCGGTGCCGCGTATGGCGTCCAGTTCCACCTCGAGGTCTCGCCCGAGATGGCGCGCGAGTGGGCCGACGTGCCCGCCTACATCGCGTCGCTCGAGCAGACGCTCGGACCGGGCTCGGCGGCCGACTTCATGCGGGGCATCGAGGAGCGCTCGGGAGAGATGCTCGCGCACGGGCGGTCGCTGTTCGAGCGGTGGATTGACGCCGCCGTAGCATAGGGAGAGGCAGGCCTCGCCCTACAGCGGCGGTAGCAGCGACACGAGGACTGCCGCCGCGGCCAGGGCTGCGAGGCCTGCGGCTAGCTCGGCTCGGTGTCTCGCGGCCATCGCCAGCGCCAGAGCGAGCGCGACGACCGCGAGCTTCGCCGAGACCGCTAGGCCGTACCCCGTGTCGAGCAACTCGTGGATGGAGCGCACAGGGCCAATCGCTAGGCCGATTCCAGTTGCGATCGCCAGCAGCGCTCCACCTGCCGCGTACGGGGCGAGTCGGCGGCGCTCACCGGCCACAACGGCGACGACCACGCAGCCGAGCCACGCTCCCGCCGCCGCGACATGCGTCGCGACCACGGCGAACGAGACCAAGGTCGGCACACCGGCGATGCGATGCGCCGCGTCGGCGTGCACGATCGCGACGAACGCGCCGAGCGCCGGGATCGCCCACAGCGCTCGCGGCCCGGCTTGCTTGATCGCCGAGATCACCGCCCACACTGCGAGCGCAGCGCCCAGCCGCAGGCCCGCGACCTGCCCGTAACTCGTCAACAGCACATCTCCCGCAAGGCGCGCGGCGAACGGATGAGCCGGCGACAGCGTCGCTGTTTGGCCGAGCAGTGACACCGGCTCGGCGACGATCATCAGCCCAATCCCAACGCCAACGAGTCGCCACAGGCGGGCGGTCATCGCACCTCCCAACGCAGCCACGGCGAACGGCACGCCGAAGCCGAGCGTGTAGCCGAGCAGCGAGAGCCAGCGGCCGAGCGCCTGCGCGACGACGCCGAGGCTTCCCGCGCCCGGAGCCGTCGCGCGCGTGGAACCGCCGACGCTGAACAGGAACGCACCGCGCGCCGGATGCGTATCGCTCCCGACGGCCAGCCACTCGACGACGTACGTGCCTCGCGCGTGCGCGTCGATCGCGCGGCGTAAGCTGCGACCGTGGCGCTTCACCGGGGCGGTCGCGACATCGCGACCGTCCGGCCCGGTAACCGCAATCCCCGCGCCGACCGGGTCGACGTTCTCGCTGAAGAGCACCGAGACGGACGACGGCGCCACCGAGACCACGGCATCCGGCGACGGCGTCGAAGCGAGAAGTCGCGGATGCGCGTGCGCGACGGCCGGTACGACGAGCGCCGCCACCGCCACAGCGACGACTGCGCTGCGACGCATCAGCCGGCCGTTGCGTCCGCCGGCTCGAGCCGGCGCGCAGGCTCGTCGGGCCGCTCGCCGAGCGTGATCCGGATCACGAGCCCTGACGCGACGAGCGACAACAACCCCGCCGTAACGAATGCGGTCTGGTAATCGCCGAGCCACGTCCGCGCTGCGCCGGCCCCCCATGCCGCCACCGCGGCACCGAGCTGATGCGCTCCGAAGATCCAGCCGAAGACAACACCGACCCGCTCACGCCCGAACGCATTCGCCGTGAGCGCGACGGTCGGCGGCACGGTCGCTACCCAGTCGAGCCCGTAGAAGACGATGAACGCGATCAGCCCGAGGTTCGTCGAGCCGATCACGAACGGCAGCCCGAGCAGCGACAGCCCGCGCAGGCCGTAGTACCAAAACAGCAGCCAGCGAGGGTCGTAGCGATCGGTCAGCCAGCCGGAGCAGAGAGTGCCGACGAGATCGAAGACGCCGATCGTCGCGAGCAGGCTCGCGGCCGTCACCTCGCTCAGCCCGTGATCCATCGCGGCAGGAATCAGATGCGTGCCGATCAGCCCGTTCGTCGTCGCGCCGCAGACGAAGAAACTCGCCGTGAGCAGCCAGAACGTGCGTGAGCCGGTCGAGTCGACGAGACCGTGGATCGCCGCGCTAAACGGGTTCTTCTGCGACGCAGGCGGATCCGGCTCGGTCGCGCCGTACGACAGCAGCCCGACATCAGACGGTCGATCGCGCAGGAACAGCAAAACGAGGGGCAACACGAGACAGAGCGCGACCGTCGACACGACGAGCGCCGCCGTCCGCCAGCCGTGCGCGGTGACGACCCACGCGAGCACCGGGAGGAACACAAGCTGGCCGGTCGCGTTGCTCGCGGTGAGCATCCCGGTGACGAGCCCGCGCCGCTTCGTAAACCAGCGGTTCGCGATCACAGCGGCAAGCGTCACGCCGATCGCGCCGGTCGCTAGCCCGTTCGCGACTCCCCAGAGCAGGTCGAGCTGCCACGGCGCGTGCATCTGCGTCGTCAGCGTCGAGCTGACCGCGATCACGACCAGCGCAACCGCGATCACGCGACGCACGCCGATCCGGTCGTAGAGCCCCGCGGCGAACGGCCCGCCAAGGCCGTACAAGACAAGGTTGATCGAGACCGCCGCCGAGATCGTCGCGCGGCTCCAGCCGAACTCGTCCTGCAGCGGCACGATCAGCACGCCGGCTGTCGAGCGGAATCCCGCGGCCGTGATCAGCGTCAGGAACGAGACGCCCGCAACGACCCAGCCGTAGTGAATCCCGCGACGCTCGAGCGTCGCCGCGAAGCGAGACGGGGTGTTCACGACTTGGCCCAACGCCACGCCAACCCTACGTATGCCCTTCGCTCTCTAGCGTCAGATGGCGCGCGTCAGCCGGCGACCTTCCATACCTTCCGTTCCGGAAGCTCCGCGCCTAGAGCTCCGCCGCCCAGTCCTCGGAGTCGCCAAGGAGACCGAGCACCTCCGAGATCACACGCTTCGACTCGTCTCTGGCTGCCTGAACCGTCCCAGCCTGGAGCGCGAGCGCGTCGAGCAGCACGCCCACGACCTCCTCCGGATGGAACGGCTTGAGCACGAACGATGTCGCTCCCGCCTCGACTGCTCGGTGCGCCAGGTCCACCGACCGGCCGGTAACCGCGACGATCGGAACGGCCCGCGCGGCGAGGATGCGGCGTGTCACCTCGATTCCGTCCATGCGAGGCAATCCAAGGTCGAGCAGGATCGCATCGGGCTTGGTCTCACGAGCGAGCTCGACGGCCTCGATGCCATCGCGAGCCACCGAGACCGCGAAGCCGGCATCTCCCAGCACGAACCGCAAATCAGCGCGCGCAATCAGGTCGTCCTCCACGGTGAGGACGACCGGCAGAGCCCGCGCAGACATCGCTTCCTCCTTCTGAGGGAACAAAAAAGGCCCCAGGCGAACCGCCTGAGGCCTCAAAGCCGACCCGAGCGCCATCTTCGGCGACCGGTCCGAGTCACGGCACCGGCCAGGTCGGTTTGCCGGTCGCAGCCACTCGAATTGCCTCAGACGCAATCCTCGTGCGCTCGTCTGGCGTGGCCTGACGCGAGGGCATACGATGGCCGCCGGAGAGCAGTCGTCCTTCTGGAGGTTGAGCATGTCCGAGAAGCTGTGGGGAGCCGAACCGTTCTGGGGCCTTGGCTACGAGTGGGACCCGGACTGGGTTCTGACCGATCGCCAGAAGGAGCTTCGCGCAACGCTGATCGAGCTCTGCGAAAAGGAACTGCGCGCGAACGCGAAGCGCTCCGACGACGAGCTGCTCTATCCGCGCCGCAATCTCGAGCTGCTCGGCGAGCACGGCTTCCTCGCACTCTGCGTGCCTGGAATACGGCGGGCTCGGCGAGAACCACGTCGCGTTCTCCATGACCTGCGAGACGATCGCGCGCTACGGCTGCGCGTCGACCGCAATGTGTTACGTGATGCACACGAGCGCCGTCGCGGCGATCATGCTCCGCCCGACGCCCGAGCTGATCGACAAGTACATCCGCCCGCTCAACAGCGGCAAGCTCGGCACTCTCTCCTATTCGGATCCGGAGACGGGCTCGCACTTCTGGTACCCGATCTCGTCGGGCGCCGAGAAGACGGACGGCGGCTACAAGGTGCGCAAGAAGGCGTCGTGGACGACCTCCGGCGGCTTCGCCGACTTCTACGTCGTACAGACGACCAGCCCGAACTTCACCGGCTACGACGACTTGTCGGTGTTCGTGATCGACGGCGCCGACGTGCAGTCGCAACCGTCGCTGTGGGACGCGCTCGGGCTGCGCGGCAACCAGTCAGGGCCGATCCAGGTCGACAACGTCGAGATCCCCGGCGAACAAGTCGTCGGCCCGCTCGGCGACGGCGCGTCCTCGAACGACGAGGCGGTCGACCCGTGGTTCCTGATCGGCTCCTCGTCGGTGTGGAACGGAATCGCGCTCGGCGCGATCGACATCGCGAAGCGCCACACCACGCGCAAGAAGCACGTCGACGTCGGCATGCGCGTCGCCGACTACCCGACGATCCAGGACTACGTCGGCGAAGCCGTGATGGACACGAACGCATGCCGCCTCTTCGGCTACTCGGTCGCGCAGGCCTGCGACACGGCGACCGACGACAACACGAAGACACTCGCGCCGGGCGAGACCGCGCGCGCCGACTTTCTGCACTGGCTCTGGCAGATCAAGTTCGAGGCGGCGAAGAACACCGCGCACGTCGTCGACAAGATGCTCCACGCCTGCGGCGGCTCCGGCTACAAGCGCGACATGGAGCTCGAGCGCTACCTCCGCGACGCGAAGGCCGGCTGGGTGATGGGCCCGACGAACGAGGTGCTGCGCCAGTTTGTCGGCAAGGCTGTTCTCCTCGGCTTCGAGTCGCTCGACTACTGGAACCAGACGTACAACCGGCGCGCGGTCGAGAACGAGGTGAAGAAGCTCGACGCGGCCGGGAAGCGCGAGCTGGCCGAGCAGCTGCTCGCCGAGGTTGCGGCGTCGGAGGCTAAGGCAGAGTAATGGCCGCCGCCTCCCGCCCGAGGCTGCTCGTCCCTGGGCTCGTCCCGTACGACCCCACACGCGAGACGTACCGGGTCTCGCCCGGAGCGAACACGGTCGTTGCGCTCGAAGCGGGTGACCGCCTGACGGTGCGGGATGTCCAGGGAGCGCAGCGCGGACTCCTCGTGTCGGAGGAGCTCGGCCTGACCACCGAGCTCTTCGGGCCCGAAAGCGCGGCCGGCGCGGAGGAAACGTTCGCCGCAACGAGGCCGGCGACGGTGACGGTGACGGTTCCCACGGGGGGAACCGTCGTCGAGGGCGGCGTGCCCGCGACCGACCTCCAGCTCGTGGTGCATCGTGCGACGGCGCGCAACGATCTCGAGCCGCGGCTCCCCGAGCCGCTCGCCGAGCCGCGGCTCGACTTCCAAGTCGATCGCGCGTCCGCGCTCGCATACGAGGTGAAGGCCGGCGAGTACATCCAGGTGATCGACGTCCGCGGCCGCCAGTGCTCCGACTTTCTCGCGTTCCACGCCGGCAAGCTCCAAGCCGGGCACGAGCGCGGGCTCGACTCGACGACAACGCGCTCGCTGATGGGCAACGCGTACCCACAGCCGGGCCTGCACGGCAAGTTCTACGACCAGGATCAGGAGCCGCTCGTCGAAGTCGTCCGCGACACAGTCGGCCGACACGACACCTTCGGCCTGGCCTGCACGGCCAAGTACTACGAGGACATGGGCTACTTCGGCCACGTCAACTGCTCGGACAACTTCAACGGTCAGCTCACGCCGTACACGATCGAGCCGCGCAAGGGCTGGCCGGCGCTCAACCTCTTCTTCAACACGGCGTTCGACCGGAACAACCTGCTGATCACTGACGAGCCGTGGTCGCGGCCTGGCGACTACGTCCTGTTTCGCGCTTTCAGCGATCTCGTATGCCTGTCGAGCGCATGCCCGGACGACATCGACGCTGCAAATGCCTGGAATCCGACGGAGGTGCGCGTGCGCGTCTATCCCGCGAAAGAGCGCTTCTCGGCCGCGATCGCACACCGCGCGACGCCTGCCGCGGAGGCCAAGCTGACGAAGGAGACCGGCTTCCAGACGCGCACCTCGGCGCTGACGTCGCGCTTCGTCGACTACAACGGCTACTGGCTACCGACCTCGTACGACAATCTTGGTTCGGTCGCCGAGTACTGGGCCTGTCGCGAGAAAGCGGCCGTCATGGACCTGTCCCCTTTGCGCAAGTTCGAGATCCTCGGGTCAGACGCGGAGGCTCTGCTGCAAGCGACGATGACGCGCGACATCCGCCGGCTCTCGGACGGCCAGGTCGTCTACACCGCGCTGTGCGCCGAGACGGGCGGGATGATCGACGACGGCACTGTCTTCCGGCTCGGCGCCAACAACTTCCGCTTCGTCGGCGCGAGCGACTACGACGGAATCTGGCTTCGCGAACAGGCCGAGCGGCTGGGGTTGCAGGCGTGGGTGAAGGACTCGACGGACGACCTGCACAACATCGCGGTGCAGGGGCCGGCGTCGCGCGACATCCTGGCGCAGATCATCTGGACGCCGCCGACGCAGACACCGTTCGCAGAGCTGAAATGGTTCCGCTTCTCGGTCGCGCGGCTCGGCGGGCCGCAAGGGATTCCGCTGGTCGCGTCGCGCACGGGGTACTCCGGCGAGCTCGGCTACGAGCTGTTCTGTCACCCGAAGGATGCGCCGGCTCTGTGGGACGCCGTGCTCGAAGCGGGCGGGCCGGCGGGGCTCGTGCCGCTCGGGCTGGAGGCGCTCGACCTGCTGCGGATCGAGTCGGGCCTCGTCTTCGCCGGCTACGAGTTCGACGACCAGACGGATCCGTTCGAGGCCGGGATCGGCTTCACGGTGACGGCCGACAAGGAGGACGACTTCGTCGGGCGCGAAGCGTTGGCTGAGCGGCGCGCGCATCCGCAACGCGTGCTCGTCGGGCTCGAGCTCGAAGGGAACGAGACCGGCGGCCACGGGGACAGCGTCCACGTCGGCCGCCAGCAGGTCGGTGTCGTCACGAGCGGCACTCGCTCGCCGGTGCTGAAGAAGAACATCGCGCTCTGCCGGATGGATATCCGCTACGCAGAGCTCGGCACCGAGATCGAAGTCGGCAAGCTCGACGGCCACCAGAAGCGGATCCCGGCGACCGTCGTCCGCTTCCCGTTCTACGACCCGGACAAGCTGCGTCCACGCTCGTAATGGTCGAGGCGTTCTCCGCCGGCGAGGTCGAGGCGTTCCAGCGCGACGGGTGCCTGATCGTCGAGGAAGGTCTGGTTTCGGAGAGCGCGCTTAGTCTTCTCCGTGAACGCTACGAGCGGCTGTTCGACGGCGAGTACGAGACCGGGATCAAGCCGGACGAGGTGAACTGGGTGCGCGGGCGTGACCCCGAGGATCGGACGCGGCAGATCTGCAACGGCTGGCGCGCCGACAACGTCATCGCAGCACAGGTTCTGTCGGAACGAACCGGCCGGCTGTGCGCGCAGCTGATGGGTTACCGCGGCGTGCGGCTGCTGCAGGACAACGTGCTATGGAAGCCGCCGGGAACGAAGGCGATCGGCTTCCATCAGGACGCGTCGTACGCCGACTACCTCGTTCCGGCCGAGATGACCACTTGCTGGATCTCGCTGCACGACACAACCGCCGACGCGGGGCCGCTCGAGTTCGTGCGCGGCTCGCACCGCTGGCCGCGCACACCGCCGGAGCGCTCGCAATTCCACGCGCCCGACGATTGGCTCGCGCCGGCACGAGCCGCCGCACCCGCGGGTGTCGAGCCCGAGGTCATCCCGGTCGTCGTGAAAGCCGGCGGCGGCTCGTTCCACCACGGCCTCACCTGGCATGGTTCAGCCCCGAACACGAACGCCGAGGTTGCACGGATGGCGCTCGTCTCGCACATGCTCCCGGTCGAAGTGCGCTTCCACGAGACGAACGTCGACCTCATCTACTCTCGCTACCGCCGCCGCGGCGATCTCGCGCTCGACGAGTCGTTCTTCCCCGTGTTGTGGGACGAGTCCGGCTACCGCACACCCTGGCTCGCCGAGTTACCCGCCCTAAGCTAGGCGGTCTCGCGGAACCGGCTGGAGAGGATCTCGAGCAACGCGATCGCTGCGCGCGGGTTGCTCTCTAGCGCGGCGACCAGCTCTTCCCGCCCCACGACGATGCACGCGGTCTCGTTCTCCGCCGTGATCGTCGCGAGCCGCCCTGCACCCGGGTCGAGCACCTCGATCTCGCCGACGAGTGCACCCACGCCAAGCGTCAGCCGTCGCCCCTGCCGCTCGACGACAACCGACCCGCCGGTGACGAGCATCAGCGTGTCAGCGATCTCTCCCCGCGTCATCAACGTCTCGCCTGCGGCAAACGTCACCTCGCGCCCCCGCGTCAGGATCGGCTCGAGCAGCTCGGCCGGGAGCGCCGAGAACAACCGAGGATCCGCCGCGAGGCGCTCGTACCGGCCGCCGTGGAAGAGCAGCGGCTCGCCTTCGCCGTAGCGCACGTACTCCACCTGGCCGAGAAACAGCGAGTGGTCGCCGCCCCAGTACGAGCGCACGACGCGCGCAACGAGATGAGCAAGCGCGCCTTCGACGAGCGGCGTGTCGCGCACGATCTCGAAACGGGGCTCCTCAGAGCGAGCCGACGCCCGCCCCGCAAAGTGATCCGACAACTCTGACTGGCTGCGCTCGAGCACGCTAATCCCGTACCGCGTCCCCTCGCGCAGCAGCGGGTTCAGCCGCGCCCGCCGGTCAACCGAGATCAGCACGAGTGGCGGCTGCAGCGAGACCGACATGAACGCGTTCGCGGTCATCCCGTGCACCTGCTCTCCCACCTGAGTCGTGATCACGGTGACCCCGGTCGCGAACATCCCGAGCGTCTTGCGGAACTCGAGCGCCGGGTCACCTTCGAGATCGCCGACATCGATCTGCTCTGTGTCCGGAACGTCGTCGAAGCCGGAGTCGCCGAGGCCCTCGAGCGCGCCACTCGCGAACCCGCCGCCCAGGACGACGTCGAATTCCTCGGGAGGCGGTGCTTCGCTGCTCATTGCTCGAGTCTGACAGGTAGAGCGCGACGACCGGCGGGCGCCTCGACTATCGCGAGGAGCCCGCCGGTCGTCATACCTCAAAGGGCTAGCCGACGGGAGTGCCGACCCCTGCCGCGCTGATCTCCGGCATCAACGGCACGTCCTCCCGCCAGTGGATCGGCTGCTTGTCCTGCACGAGGCGACGGAAGAAGAAGAGCAACAGGCCGATCACGAGGACCCCCACGCCGATCAACTTCTCCTTCGTGCCGCCGTAGCCGCCACCCGCCGTGTCGAACCAGCCGAAGCCGACGACCGTCAAGATC
This sequence comes from Actinomycetes bacterium, assembly GCA_025358355.1. Lineage (GTDB taxonomy): Bacteria > Actinomycetota > Thermoleophilia > Gaiellales > Gaiellaceae > Gaiella. Next base: position 25,355 of record JANYJX010000044.1, read on the forward strand.
AGGCACCAGACGGCGAGGATTCCCGCGATCGGCGTCCAGATCGCTCCGAGCTTGATCGGGCGCGGCCAGTTCGGCCTGTCCTTCCGCAGGAGCACGAACCCCGAGAGCGCAAACATGTGCGCAATGACGTAGCCGAGGTTGCTCGCAGCGAGGATGCCGAAGATGTTGCCGACGAAGAGGCAGAGCAGGATGTTGAAGATCATGTCGAGCGTCATCGCGTTCCCCGGCACTCTGAACCTGTTGAGGGTTCCGAGCTGCTTGATCGTCATGCCATCACGGGAGATCCCGTAGAGCGCACGTCCGCCGTCGGCGGTCGCCGTGTTCATCGTGATGATGAAGCTCGCGACAAGACAGATGACAAAAAAGTCCGTGAACCGCGCTGACCCAACGATCTTGTCCATACCCCCGGCGAAGTCGTAGGCGCCGACGAGCTTGGGTCCGGCGCTGCCGACGAATGCGATCGGAAGCATGATGTATACGACCATCGAGAACAGGGCGGCCGACCGCAGGGCGAGCTTCGTATCCCGCACGGTGTCCTTGTACTCGGGAGCGAAGGTCGCACAGACATCGACACCCCAGGCCGACCAGCACATCAGCCAGAGCCACACGAGCGCGAGTTGCAATCCGCCCCACGCGAGCCCGGAGTGGCCGAGCTTGCTCGTCAGGTTGGCGCTGTCGAAGCTGCCGTTCAAGAACGGCAGGATCATCATCACGAAGAGCGGCACCATCAAAAGGACACCTGCCACATAGCCAAAGGTGACGCCGACGCGTGCCCCGAAAACGTTGAACAGCCAGACACCGAGGATCAGACCGATCGCGATCAGGGCAGGCAGCCCGACATCCGCGCCGCCTGTCGAGAAGTACCCGCCGGTCAGCAGATAGCTGCCACCCTTCGCGGTCGGGAACCAGGTCCCGCCAATCAGCGAGCCGATGAAGAGACCGCTTGTCGAGAGCACGACAGACCAGCCGATCCAGTAGCCAAACGTCGCAACCGGCCCGACCAGGGTCGTGTACTTGCGCCACGCCTCGTGGGCATAGAGCGCGAGCCCGCCCGACTTCTCCGGGAACATCGCGGCAAGTTCGGAGTAAATCGTGTTGATGAGAACGGCGACGACGGCTGAGATGCCCCAGAGAATGGCGGCGCCCCAGCCACCAAGGTCGTTGACCGAGTACGGGAGGGAAAGGAGCAGGAAGCCAGGGTTCGCAAGGGCGATCACGAAGCCGTCGTACCAGCGAAGCGTCTTGAGAAGCTGCTGTTCCTGGACTACTGCTGTCGCCACTTCAAACCTCCGTCTGGGTGCCGGGACCGCAGCGCAACATGGCGCCTGCGCCCGAACGTACCACTCCTCGCGGACGATTCCTAGCCTACGGAAATTGAATTGCCGTGGGCGAAACAGACGTGGTCGACGGGCCGCTACGATCGCGGCGTGCGGGCTCCGTTGATCACGATCACCTGCGACTGCGGCGCGTCGGTCGAGGTCCCGTACGCCGAGCGCTGGAAGTGCGGTGCCTGCGGCAAGACATGGGATACCGGGCAGATCCCGCACGCCGACTACGACGCCCTTTTGCAGGGCGTGCGCCGCTACCGGCTGCTCGTGCTCGGGCCACCGCTCGTGCTCGCCGCGATCCTTGTCCCGCTTGCTGCGGTGAAGGGCCTCCAGTTCGCCTTTCTCCTCTTTGTATTCCTCATGGCCTACGCGCTGCTCGTCGTGCCCCAGTTGCGCCGCCGAGCGTCGAAGCGCATGCGCGACAGCACAAAGAGCTGGAAGCTGCGGCCGGAGTAGCGGTCAGTGGTCGCGCCGACCCGCACCCTGTCGACCCGCGACACCGACTCGCCGTCTGGGTCGTGGCCGGTGATGCTCGTCACCTTCGACGTCCCGTTCGCTCCGGGCGCCGCTGAGCTCGCCGTCGACACAGCGGTCGAGTCGGGCCAGGCGCTGCTCGTCGTCAACGCAGCCCGCGTCGAGCTGGGACCGATCTCACTCGCGATGAAGTACGAGTACTTCGGCACGCAGGAGGTCGAGGAGGCGCTCGCCCGACCGGCCGAGCTTGCACGTGAGCTCTCGGTCGAGGTACGGCGTTTGCGAGTCTGTAGCCCGCGGCCGGTGGACGCCCTCCTCGAGATCGTTCGGGAGCATCGGCCGGCGCTTCTAGTGGTCGGACCCGACCCGGCAAAGATGCGACGCCGCGCCTACCGTAACGCGGTGCGGAAGATCCGTGACGGCGCTGACTGCCTGCTGTGGTTCGCGGCTACCGAGTAGAGCTACTCCGTGGAGCCGAGCGTGGCTGACAGATCTCTGACGCGCCCGAGCAGCGGGCCGCTCGCGCGCGCGACCTCCACCTTGTCGAAGCGCGACTCCGGCCCCTGGACGCCAACGATGGCGACCAGCTCGCCCCGCGCGCCGAAGACCGGGGCCGCGATCGCGTTCAGGTCGTCCTCGCGCTCGCCGAGCGCCTCAGCGAAACCTCGGGCGCGCACCTGCGCTAGCTCCGCTTCGAGAACCCTGCGATCCGTCGTCGTGCGGTCGGTGTACGCCCTCAACGCCCCCGCCGGCAGCTCGGCTCTGCCGAACGCGAGTGCCACCTTCCCGGTCGCGGTCGCATGGGCGACGCTCGGTCGGCCGACCCGCGCGACGCTCTGCACCGACGACGAGCTCTGCACGAAGTCGATCGTGATCGCATCCGGCTCACCCGGCACCGAGAGTGTCGCCGTCTCGCCCGTCTCGGCCGCAAGCGCCGTCAGCACCGGCCGCGCGAGCTCGCGCAGATCAAGCCCCGCCAGCGCCGCGCTACCAAGTTGCACGAGTCGAGGCCCAAGGCGGTAGCGGCCCGTCTCCTCTATATGCCTGACGAGGCCGCGCGCCGCAAGCGTCGCCAGCAGCCGCGACACCGTGCTCGGGTTGATCCCGGTCTGCCGCGCGAGCTCGTTCGTCCCAACATCCTCGGCCTCGGCAACGGCGTCGAGCACGGTAAGCGCGCGCTCGACGGCGGCGACGGTCCTGACAGCTGGCTTTCCGGTTCGGGGCATGCTACTTTCGGGTCGCTATTTCAGAATGCTATTGCCGGCGTGACAATAGCCGTTGGAACAATAGAGGAGCCACTACATGACGATCCCCGCTTCTTCCAAGTACGTCGTCGTCGGAGCCGGCATCCACGGCCTCTCGACCGCCATGCACCTCGCCCGCGAGCTGACGCAGCGCGGCCTTGGTAGCGGCGCCGACATCGTCGTCCTCGACAAGTCGCGCCCCGGCGCTGGCGCGTCCGGCATCGCCTGCGGCGTCGTCCGCAACAACTATTTCCAGCCCGCGATGAGCGAGCTGATGCAGGCATGCGTCGAGGTGTGGGAATCCGACCCGGCCGCCTATCACTACAACCCGGTGGGTTACATCGCGCTCGGCCCACAGGTGCAGGAATCCGACCTCACCGCCGTGTACGAGCGGCACCAGCGGATCGGGTACCGCTCGGATCTCTACCTCGGCGAGGCCGACGTCGACGCGCACATGAAGTGGCTGTTCCCCGACTGGCGCGCGCAGGGCGTCACCGTGTGCCTGCACGAGCACCAGGGCGGCTTCGCGTTCAACCAGGAGTCGGTCGACGGGCTGCTCGCGAAGTGCGAGGCCGAAGGTGTTCGCGTGGTCAGCGGGGTCGAAGTGACCGGGTTCACCTCACGTGCAGACGACTCGGTCTCAGCCGTGGAGACGAGCGCCGGCCCGATCGAGGTCGGCGAGCAAGTTGTGATCGCGCCTGGCCCGTGGGCGAGGCGGTTCTGGTCGCTGCTCGGGCTACCCGCCGCGATCGACATTCGGACTCAAGCGGGAGACGTGCAGCAGAACGTGCCGATGTGGACGTACTGGAACCTGCAGGAGGGCGAGATCACGGTCGATCCGCTGATGTTCGCGCTGGCCGACGGAGGCGCGCCGCCCGTGATCCATCTCGACACCGATGCGCCGCTCTATGCCGATACGGGCGAGTTGATCACCGACGAACTCTGGGGCATCTACTACAAGCGCGACCGCCACGGCGTACAGGGCGGGGCTTCACCGCTCACAGTCGACGGCGATGTCGAGCTCGACCCGTACCCGTCGACCACGAATGTCGATGACGAGTTCCCAGAGATGTGGTGCGCCGCGCTCTCGCACGCGATGAGCCGCTTCGAGGGCTGCCGGCCGCTCTACAAGCAGGCGCGCTCCGGCGGTGTCGGCTCGTTCACCGCGGACAACTTCCCGGTCTTCGACTACATGCGACCGAACGTCTACTGCGTGCTCGACTCGAACCACGGCTACAAGATGATCGGCGTCGGGCGCGAGGTCGCAAAGGTCGTCGTCGGCGAGCACTCTTCGCTGCTGTACCCGTTCCGCTTCGAGCGCTTCGCAACCGGCGACCTCCACCCGGTCTCGCACTCGCCCTACCCGTGGTCGTGACGCGAGCTCACGAGCGCGAGCCCGGCTAAAGCGAGCACGCCGACGCCGACGAGCGCGACGCCGTTCCAGCGCCACGCCTGCCAGGCGAGCCCCGGCAGGTAGCCGCCGAGCGCGCCACTGCCGTAGTAGAAGCTGAAGAAGACGGCGCTCGCCGCGCCGCGGTCGACTTTGCTGGCTTCGGAGACACCGATCTGCGCGGCCATGACTCCGGCGAAGTTGCCGAGCGCGACGGCGGCCAGACCGACGACGACGCCGAAGATCTGCGACGGCAGCGTTATCAGGAGCCCGACCGCGCACAAGGCAGCCGACCCGCCGGCGACGCGCTTCCAGCCGACGCGATCCACGATCCGGCCGACGATCGGCGTCGTGAAACCGAGGATCCAAAGGCCGAAGACAGCGCTGCTCGCGACCGTTCCGTACCCGAATGGCGGGCGCTCGAAGCGATAGGTCACGTACGAGAATGTGCCGACGAAGACGAAGAAGAACGCGCTCCCGACCGCGGCCGCCCGCAGAACACGCGGGTTCATCGCCTGGCGCCGCAGGCCTGAGCCACCAGCGCGCGCCGGCCGAGGCAGATCAGGCAGCGACCGGTGGAGGATGATGCCGCCCGCGAGCGGCAAGATCGCGAGCCCGCCGATCGCCCAACGCCACCCCACGACATCGGTGAGCAGCGCTACACCGATCCTTCCCGTCAGGCCGCCTGCGACGAGCGCCGACATGTAGTACCCCATCGCCCGCGCACCTCGCCCCGCTGAAAACGCCTCGGCCACATACGGGACGCCGACCGTCAGCAGGCCCGGCATGCACAGGCCCTGCAGGACGCGGAACACGAGCAGCACCTCGAACGTCGGCGCCAGGCCGGCTCCAATCGTCGGCAGCACGAGCAACCCACTCGCGAGCACGAGCGACCGCTTGCGACCGATCCGGTCCGAGAGCGGCCCCCACACCGGCGCGCTCACCGCGAGCGCGAGGACAACCACCGAGATCGTGAGCCCCGCCTCGGCCGGCGTGACGTCGAAATCGCGTCCGAGCATCGGCAGGATCGCCTGCGTCGAGTACATCACGGCGAACATCCCGGCACTGCCGATCAGGAAGCCGGCGAGGCCATTGCGATCGGTGGCGACTGACCTAGCGATCGGCAAGCCGGGCGGCGACGCGCTCGGCGATCTCGTCGAGCAGACCGAGCCGCATCCCGGCGAGCGGGACGCCGGTCATCAGCGACGCCTCGATGGTAAGCGCGACGAGATCCTCGGGCTCCAGGTTGTGGACGTGCGACTTGCCGCACGCGCGCGCGAGTGTCTGCGCCTCGAGGGTCAGCACGCGCAGGTAGTTGGCGATGCGCCGGCCACCGAGCTCCGGGTCGAAGCGCGCGGCCAATTCCTCATCCTGCGTCGAGATCCCGGTCGGGTCGCGGCCCGCCTGGTAGTCGTCGTAGTAGCCCGCGGCGCTGCCGATCTCGCGGTAGCCGGCATCGTGCTCGGGGCTGTTGTCGCCCATCGCGATCAGGGCGGCGACGCCGATCGAGACCGCATCGGCGCCGAGCGCGAGCGCCTTCGCCACGTCCGCCCCGGTCCGGATCCCGCCGGACACGATCAGCTGCACCTGGCGATGCATGCCGAGCTCCTGCAGCGCCTGGACGGCGAGCGGGATCGCCGGCAGCGTCGGAATGCCGACGTGCTCGATGAAGACGTCCTGCGTCGCCGCAGTACCGCCCTGCATCCCGTCGACGACAATCACATCGGCGCCGGCCTTCACCGCGAGCTGGACGTCGTAGTACGTGCGCGTCGCGCCGACCTTGACGAAGATCGGCTTCTCCCAGTCGGTGATCTCGCGCAGCTCGCCGATCTTGATCTCGAGATCGTCCGGGCCGGTCCAGTCGGGGTGACGCGAGGCGCTGCGCTGGTCGATTCCCTTTGGCAGGTTGCGCATCGCGGCGACGCGGTCGGAGATCTTGTGGCCGAGCAACATGCCGCCGCCGCCCGGTTTAGCGCCCTGGCCGACGACGACTTCGATCGCGTCAGCGCGCCGCAGGTCGTCCGGGTTCATGCCGTAGCGCGACGGGAGGAGCTGGTAGACAAGCGTCTTCGAGTGCTCGCGCTCCTCGGGTGTCATGCCGCCGTCGCCGGTCGTCGTCGACGTCCCGACTTCGGTGGCGCCGCGCCCGAGCGCTTCCTTTGCCGGAGCCGACAGCGCACCGAAGCTCATGCCGGCGATCGTGACCGGGATCTTCAGCTCGAGCGGCTTCTTCGCGAAACGCGTGCCCAGCGTGACCTCGGTGCCGCAGCGCTCGCGGTAACCCTCCAGCGGATAGCGCGAGATGCTCGCGCCGAGGAACAGCAGATCGTCGAAGTGCGGAAGCTTTCGCTTTGCACCGAAGCCGCGGATGTCGTAGAGCCCCTCGCGCGCCGCGCGCTGGATCTCGGCGATCACGGTGCGGTCGTAGAGGTACGACTCGCGGAGATTCGGAGGGAGATCGCTCATCAGTATGCGCTGACGTTGTCGATCTTGAAGGTGTAGAGCTGGCGTGCCGAGCCGTAGCGGCGGAACTCACTCGGATCGGCGTCGTCCACCCCGGCCCGCGCGAGGAGCTCGCGGAGCTCGGCGACGTGCTCGTCGCGCAGCTCCTTCTCGATGCAGTCGGCTCCGAGGCCCGCCACTCTCCCTCGAACATAGAGGCGCGCCTCGTAGATCGAGTCGCCGAGCGCATCGCCGGCATCGCCGCACACGACGAGCCGGCCGGTTTGTGCCATGAACGCGCTCATGTGGCCCACCGAGCCGCGCACGACGATGTCGACGCCCTTCATCGAGATGCCACAGCGCGCCGAAGCGTCGCCGTTGACGACGACGAGACCGCCGCGCCCGGTCGCAGCCACCGACTGGCTGGCGTTGCCCTCGACGATGACTGTCCCGGACATGATGTTCTCGGCCAGGCCCGTGCTCGCGTTGCCGTGCACGCGCACCGTCGCGAACTTGTTCATCCCGGCGCAGTAGTAGCCGGCGTGACCTTCGATCTCGACCTCGATCTCGGCGTCAATCCCGCAGGCGATCGCATGGGCGCCGCTCGGGTTGAGCACGCGCCAGTGCCGCGACCCAGGCGCTCCACCGGCCAGATCGTGCAGCCGCTGGTTGAGCTCGCGCAACGTCGTCGTCGCGAGGTCGACGACCTCGACGGCTGTTTCATTCACAGTCGTCATGCGACCGGAGCTTTCTCCCAGACGTAGACGACGCCGGGCTCCGGCTCCCACATGCGCGCGTCGGCGGCGCCCGGGAGCACAGCGATCGCGCGCCACTCCGACGCCATCGCGACCCAGTCGTCGGTCTCGGCGAGAACGGCGGGCTTGCAGGAAATCGGGTCACGCAGAACCGCGAATCCGTCGGCGGTCCCGACGGCGAAGGTGTAGAAGCCATCGAGATCGTCGAGACAACCTTCGAGCGCCCGCTCAAGCGTCGCGCCCTCGCGCAACCGCCAGGCCAGGTAGCCGGCCGCGACCTCTGTGTCGTTCTCGGTCTGGAACTCGATGCCCTTGCGGCGCAGGCTCCGGCGCAGAGTGTTGTGGTTGGAGAGCGAGCCGTTGTGGACGAGGCAGAGATCAAGGCCAGTCGAGAACGGGTGCGAGCCCTCGGTCGTGACGCGGCTCTCGGTCGCCATGCGCGTGTGCCCGAGCGCGTGCGTGCCGCAGAACTCCTCGAGCCGGAAGTCCTCGACGAACCGCTCCGGCCGGCCGACCTCCTTGTAGATCTCGATCACCTGGCCGGCGCTCATCACGCGCAACTCGGGGTATGTCGCGTGCACCCAGGCCTCAGCCTCGGCGGCATCGCTCTCGACGACGAAGACGACGTGCCTCGCTCGCGGAGCGCTCTCCTCGACGCCGCCGAACGCCTCAGCCAAACCGCCCGCGACGGCAGCCCAGTCATAGCCGTCCTCGTGCGAGTAGAGCGTCAGCTTGCTCCAGCCCGCGGCCGCAGGATCGCGGTAGACCGCGACGCCAGCGCTGTCAGGCCCACGGCTCGACATCTGCTCGAGCATCGCCGCAAGATGGACACCGAGACGAGCCTCGATGTCCGGCGACTTCGCAAACAGTCCGACGATCCCGCACATGGAGGAGAATCTACTAGACAGACGCCGTCACGCCCGACGAGAAGCGCTCTATGGCGATGATTTCGCGGCGCGTCGCTTCGCGTATTCGGCGAATGCGATCGTCGCTTCCACACTTCCTGATCGCGCAGGGTCGTCCCACGCGACGGACCGGTCGTCGAGTACTCGCTGGATCAGGTCGTGCCACACCGGAGTCAGCGCGTACTTTGCCCACTCGAGCGACGCCGGCTTTGAGGTCACTTCGCCGGTCTCGAGCGTGTACAGCATCCGGCTCAGGGTTCCCACGGCGTAGCGCTGCGACCACGCGATGTCGAAGCTGGTCCAGCCGAAAAGGTCGGGCAGGAAGCTCTCGATCAGTGGTCGCATCTTGCGACGAAGCGCGTCTGCGGGCACCTCGCAGGCAAATTCACGTGGGTCGGATCCTGCGAGCGTGATTCCGCGCTCACGGAGCACCCATCTCTCGTCCTCAGTGTTGCAGTGGGTCGACCACTGCATCTCCCGCCAGCCGCGGTCGAGATACAGCCATTGACGCTCGAGAGCCGCGAGTGTTTCGAGGTCGGCCCTCGGCGCGTAGGAACCTTCAAGGTTGTGCGTCCAGTACCCGGTGCGCGTCGGAATCTCGTCGTGGAGCTCGCGAAGCGCTTGTTCTTGCTCTGCCGTGATCCGATCCTCAGTGATCACCAGAAAATCGCAGTCGCTGTGGAGGTCACCGGCTCCTAGAGCAAACGAGCCGGTCAGGTAGACGCCAACGAAGTTGCCGGCGAGGATTGACTGGACGCGCGCCACGAGCTCTCCCAACAGCTCGTTCAGCTCCGGAACAATCGTCGGCGGCGACGCAGCTCCGTGTGCGACAGACACCGCGGCATTGAACCACGGGCCGTTTCGATTGGTTGCGGCGCCGCGCCCGACCTGAGCGGGCGCGGCAGAGCAGACGTCAATCCCGAGTGTTCCCGAACAGGAAAGCGAAGCGGT
>JANYJX010000064.1 GCA_025358355.1 Actinomycetes bacterium
CAAGCGAGCCGACGAGGCCAGCGACGAGGACGACCGCCGAGGCGATCGCAAGCAGGCGGAGCGTGCGATCGCTCACCGAACCCCCGCCCGGGACGGGCTTACGCGAACGTCCGCCAGTTGCATCGTGTCGCCCACGATGCAGACCGACTCACGGTCGCGCACATCACGCACCGACTGCCGCCTGCGGACTCGCGCTGACCTCCAGCCCGACGCCGACCCCAGCCTCGAGCACATCCTTGAGATTGGCCAGGTTGCCGGCCAGCTCGCGGCGCGCGATGCGCGCGAACACGGGCTCCGCGACACGGAAGAAGCCACCGGGTTCACCCTGCAGCCGCGCGGTGAACTGCGTTCCGCCCTCGATTGGCTCGAGCGTGTAGGCGCCACTCCACGCGAATGGCGCTCTAATGGACGTGATCGAGGAACGCCGCGGTGGCTCGCACTCCGTCATCTCCCACTCAGTCTCGATCCTGCGACCCAGAAACCGCCGCACCTCGAGCACGCGCGACCCGGTCGTCATCGCTTCGTGGGTCAGCCTGCGCACTTCGGCGAGCGTCGTCTGCCACAGGGGTTCGTTTGTCTCGTCCATCAGGAAAGACCACACCGCCTCGACCGGCTGCTCGATCGCGACAGTCTCCTCGATCTCGAACATCGCTCGCTACCCCCTCACTCGTCCTGGGCGCCCGAATAGCGTGGCACCTGGAGTCTCTGCCCTCGCCGTTCCGGAATCGTTACGAGAAACACGTTCTCTGGGACGAGCCGACGAACGTTACGACAATCGGGGTTGCTGCTCCACCGTTGCGGTTAGCATTGCCGGCCGTGTCGTCGAGCCGGCTTTCGATCGCAATTCTCGGGCCTCCCGTGGTGGAGGTGGACGGACGCCCGCTGGACGTCGACACGCGCAAGGCGACGGCGCTTCTTGCCTATCTCGCCATCACCGGACGACCGGCGCGCAGGGACACGCTGGCGTCGCTCCTGTGGCCCGAGACCAATCCCGATCGCGCGCGCTCGGCCCTCCGCCGGACACTCTCGACGCTGCGCAGTGCACTTGACGGCCGCTGGCTGGAGACCGATCGCGACCTAGTCTCGCTCGGCAAGGACGGCGTATCGCTGGACGTCGCCGAGTTCCGCGGACTATTGGCCGGATGCACCGCACATGGGCACGGGTCGTCGGAGACATGCCCACGCTGCCTCGAGCCACTGCTAGCCGCCGCAGCGCTCCACCGGGGGCCGTTCCTCGCCGGCTTCGGGCTCCGCGACTCCGTCGAGTTCGACGACTGGGAGCAGCTCACCGCCGACGAGCTTCGCCGTGAGGTGTCCGGCGCTCTCGACCTGCTCGTCGACGTGCTCGCTGCGGCGGGCGAGCACGTGCAGGCGATCGCGGTCGCTCGTCGCCGCCTGGCGCTCGACCCGCTGCACGAGCCAGCGCACCACCATCTGATCCGCGCGTACGCCTCCGGCGGCGATCGCTCGGCGGCGCTCGAGCAGTACCGCGACTGCGTCCGCGTGCTCGACCGCGAGCTTGGCGTCCGGCCGCTCGACGAGACGACCGCGCTGTACCACGCCATTGCCGAGGGTGCCTTTTCGCCCACGCCTGCTGCGGCCGTACCGGTAGCTCGGATCGATCCCGAGCGGGCCTACGGCTTCGTCAGTCGCGACCGGGAGCTCGAGACGTTGACGGATGCCTACCGCTCGATCGGGCCCGACGGCAAGCTCCTCGTCCTCGTCGGCGAGGCCGGAATCGGCAAGACACGGCTCGGCGAAGAGCTGCTCAGCGAGGTTACCGCGGCCGGCGGGACCACACTCGGCGTGCGCTGCTTCCAGGAGGAGGCGGAGCTCGCGTACGGCGTCGTCATCGAGCTCGTCCGCAGCGCGCTGTCCGCACGCGCGCTGCCCGAGGAGGAGCCGTGGTGGCTGAGCGAGGTGTCGCGCCTAATTCCCGAGCTCGGCCCGGCACCCGCAGGGGCGGTCGACAGCGTTGCGGCGCAGGCCCGCTTCTACGAGGCGATCTGCGAGCTCCTGCTCCACGCTCTCGGCACGTCTCCCCCGGGCCTCGTCTTCATGGACGACGTCCACTGGGCGGATGAAGCGTCGCTCGGGCTCCTGCGCTATCTCGTGCATCGCCTGCACGGACGCTCGCTGCTCGTCGCCGTCAGCTGGCGCCCCGAGGAGATCCCGCCAAAGCATCCGATCCGGGCCCTGCTCGCCGACACCCGCCGAGATCGTTCGGCGCGGATCGTCACACTCGGCCGTCTCACCCCCGCCGACGTCGCCGAGCTCGTGGGTAGCACTGGCCGAAACGGCGACCTCGGCGCTCGCCTCTACCGGGAAAGCGGTGGGCTACCGTTCTTCGTCGTCGAGTACCTAGACGCACTCGACCGGGACGGCATCGAGACGGCCGATTGGCCCGTCCCGGGTGGTGTCCGCGACCTCCTCGACGCACGCCTCGCCACTCTCGGCGAGCTGGCCGCACAAGTCGTAGCGGCCGCCGCCGTGCTGGGACGGTCCTTCGACGTCGACACCATGCGGGAAGCTAGTGGCCGCGGTGACGAGGAGGTCGTCCGCGCCCTGGAAGAGCTCGTGACACGTGGCGTGCTCGTCGAGGGCGCGGATGGGACGCTCGACTTCCGCCACGATCAGGCCCGCGCTCTCGTCTATCAGGAGATGACGCTGGCCCGACGACGCCTCCTCCACCGCCGAGTGGCAGCCGCACTCGGGGCGCGCGGGCGTCGCGAGGTTCGGGCCGCGACCATCGCCCACCATCTCGCGCTCGCCGGAGACGATGCGGAGGCGGCCGACCTGTATCGCGTGGCAGGCGATCGCGCCCGAACCCTGTACGCGAACACGGAGGCGCTCAACCACTACCGCAATGCGCTCGCACTGGGCCACCCCGACTCGGCAGCACTGCACCTCGGGATCGGCGACCTCGAAACGCTCGCCGGCGACTACCGCGCGGCTCTGGCCAGCTACGAGACCGCGGCCGCGGTTGCCGCACCTGATCTCGCCCCGGGAATCGAGCACCGAATCGGCGTTCTGCATCTACGCCGCGGCGAATGGGAGCTGGCCGATGCCTCACTGGTCATCGCACTCGAGGGCCTGCAGGGCGAGGCTGCTGCCCGAGCGATGTCCGACCGCAGCCTCGCCGCACACCGTCGAGATCGTCCTGACGAGGCCGCGCGGTTGGCTGCCTCGGCGCTCGAGCTCGCCGAGCAGGCCGACGACAGCCGAGCGCGAGCACAGGCACGCAACATCCTGGGCATCCTCGCGGCTAGCCGTGGTGATCACGAGACGGCGATCGCCGAGCTCCAGGCGGGCCTCGCGCTCGCCGAGTCCGCCGGCGACGTCGGCGCGCAGGCCGCCTTGCTGAACAACCTCGCGCTCGCAGTCGCGGCTGCGGGCGATGCTACGCGCGCGATCGAGCTGACGAGGGCGGGGCTCGAGCTCGCGGCCACCCTAGGCGACCGCCACCGCGAGGCCGCGCTGCGCAACAACCTCGCCGACCTGTTGCACGCAGCCGGCCAGCAGGACGAGGCGATGGCCGCGCTCAAGACGGCGGTGGCGATCTTCGCCGAGGTCGGCGAGGAGGGCAAGCTCGAGCCGGAGATCTGGAAGCTGAGCGAGTGGTGAGAATTGCGGACGGCGTTTAGCCACTCGCAAACGACGAGCACCTCGCGATGCCCTTCTGTCGACTCGCGAGAACATCGCTGTTCGGAGTCACGATGAGCTCCTTCTAACCGTGGTGCTGCAGCCACGCCAACCACGATCCACTTCGCGCGGAGCACCCCAGGTTCTCGCGGCGGTGACGCAGGTTTTCGAGCAAGCGGACAGGCCGCTGCCCGCCAGCGAGATCCATCGTGCGGCTTGTGATTCGCGTCGATTGGCTCCACTCAGGGATAGACTTTTGATGTGCCCACTCGACGAGGCTGTCGCCGGCTTGGCCGAGAACGCCCAACGTGTGCTGATGGAAGCGGGCGTTAGGTGACGCTCAAAGACAAGGTCGTGGTGATCACAGGCGCGGGCTCGGGCATCGGGCGCACGTGCGCGTTGTCGCTCGCTGCTGCGGGCGCAGCCGTCGTGGTGAGCGACATCCACGCCGATGCAATCGATGAGACTGTCCAGGCAGTTCTGGCGGAAGGCGGCAACGCGGTTGGCTGCGTCGCCGACGTCTGCCGGCTAGACGAGGTGCGTGCCCTCGTCGACTGCGCAGTGACCGCACTCGGCCGCCTCGACGTGATGGTGGCGAACGCAGCCATCTCAACGTACGTCGAGTTCGAAACGATGAGCCTCGAGGAGATGGATCTCGTGCTCGCAACGGATCTGCGAGGCGCCCTCCTCTGCGCTCAGCAGGCAATCCCCGCGCTGCGTGCCGCCGGCGGCGGCAGCATCATCTTCCTCTCGTCGGTGCAGGCCTTCGTAACGCTCCCGGGCTGCGTGCCCTACGCCGCGGCGAAAGCCGGACTAGTGGCCGCCGCGCGGGCACTCGCCGTCGAGGTCGGTCGCGACGGAATCCGCGTCAACGCGATCGCGCCCGGCACGATCGACACGCCAATGCTTCAGCGCGACCTCTCGGGGATGAACCCCGACGAAGCCGAACAGTTCCTGCTGCGGGTCAACGACGCCAACGCACTCGGCCGGGTCGGACGCCCGGAGGAGATTGCTGCCTGCGTCGAGTTCCTCGCCTCCGACGCGTCGAGTTACGTGACGGGCACGACCCTCGTGGCCGACGGCGGCTACCTGGCCGTCAAGCGTCTTTAGCGACTTCCGTGCGCTCGCCGCCGCTGATGATGATCCCGCGGAGCTCCGGGTCCGCCTGCCACCACTGGTCCCACTCGCCGAAGCCGATCGCGATCTGGGCACGCTGCAACACGAGGTCGTGGTGCAGATACTCCCGCGCGATGAGGGCAAGGACCGGGTTGCGCGTCCGCACGCCACTTGCGCCGCTGCCGCCGGGGATGTGTGCGATCAGCGCTTCCTCTCCGTCCGCGACCAGCGTCAGCATCCGCCCACCGATTCGGTCGGAGACGATCTGGCGGTACGCGTGCATCAACCAGGAGCCCGTGCCTTCCGGTGGAGCAACGTCCCCGTAGAACATCCCGTAAATCCGAACGTCGCGGTCGTGTGCGGCAACCAGGTCGCCGGTCAGGGCGGAGAGGTCGTCGGCCCAGACGGAGAGGTACAGCTCGGTGCGCGCGTTCCGGACGATCGAGCGGCTGCTCTCGAGGATCGCGTCGAGCCCGGAGACGGTCAGCACCTCCGCCGCGGGCTCGAAGGACGCGAGCGATGGCAGAGCCTTCTCGAGGAACTCGAGTGGTTCTACAAAGTCCTCGCGCAGCCTCGGTAGGAGCTCCTGCGGAAGGACACACACGTACTGGGTCAAGCCGCCCGAGCGCACCGTATGGACGATCCCTTTCGACCCGAGTCGTTCCAGCGTCGAGTAGACCTTTGACGACGGGAGGCTCGCGGACTTGGCGACCTCGTTGCCGTTCTGAGGGCCATGCCGGAGGAGCGCGACGTAGACCCTCGCCTCGTACAGCGAGAACCCGAGCACCTGGAGCCGGCCTACGATCGCCTCGTCCACGCAGTGGACCTACCGCCGTCGCTTCATCGGCGGGTGTCGACGACGAGCAGCCGCTCCTCGGTCATCTCCTCGATCGCGTAGCGCATCCCCTCGCGCCCCCAACCGGAGCGCTTTGCGCCCCCATACGGCATCTGGTCGACGCGGAATGTGTTGATGTCGTTCACGATCAGCGCGCCGACCGTGAGCCGTTCGAACGCGCGCTCGACGAGGCGCAGGTCGTTGGTGAAGAGCCCGGCCTGGAGACCGTAGGGCGAAGCGTCGGCGCGGGCGAGCACCTCATCGAAATCGTCGTACGACGAGATCACGACGATCGGCGCAAACGCCTCCTCGGCGCAGATGCGGAGCTGCTCGGAGGCGTCGGTGATGACGGTCGGCGCAACCACCGTGCCGTTTCGCGTCCCGCCGCAGAGCACGCGTGCCCCGCCGGCAACCGCATCCTCGATCAGGTCGATCGCCTTGACCGCGGCCTCTTCGGAGATCAACCCACCGACCATTGTTCCCTCGTCGAGCGGGTTCCCGGTGGTGAGCGCGCGCACGCGCTCGACCAGCTTCCCGGTCAGCTCCACGACGACCGACGAATGAGCGTAGAGGCGCTGAACGGAGATACAGGCCTGCCCAGAGCGCAGGAAACCGCCCATCGAACAGCGCTCCGCGACGTAGTCGATGTTTGCGTCCTCATGCACGATCACGGCGCCGTTGCCGCCGAGCTCGAGCGTGACCCGCGGCGTCGCCGCGACACTCTTCAGGTACCAGCCCACGCGCGCGCTGCCGGTGAACGAGAGCATCTTGATGCGCTCATCCCGCACCATCCGCTCTGCGAGCTCGTTCGAGCACGGGACGACGCTGACTGCGGCTGGTGGCGCTCCCGCCTCGAGCACGATCTCCGCGATCGAGAGGGCAGAGAGCGGGGTCTTCGGGGCAGGCCTGACGATGCACGGGTTGCCAGCGGCGAGCGCGGGACCGAGCTTGTGCGCGACGAGCAGCACCGGGGCGTTGAACGGCGTGATCGCGAGCACAGGCCCGACAGGGAATCGTCGGGTCCGTCCGTAACGGCCCTCGCCGCGCGGGACGGCGTCAATCGGGACGATCTCGCCCGTCGCGGAAATACGCCGCGCCTCCTCGCCGGCGCCACGGAAGATCTCGACGGTGCGGTCGACTTCGATCCGCGACTCCCAGATGGCGAGCCCTGTCTCGAGCGTCATCTGGCGCGCCAGCGCCTCGCGCCGGTCATGCGTCAGCTGCGCGGCCGCGAGCAGGATCTCCGCTCGCCGCCAGGGTGGCAGCGCCGCGACTTCGGGAGCAGCGGCCGCGGCCGTCGAGAGCGCCTCCTCGACGAGCGCGTCGTCGGCTACCGCAACGCGGCCGATCTCACTGCCATCGTAGGGAAAGAACACGGGCTCGGTCTGGCCGCTCGTCACCGGCCGGCCACCGATCAGAAGCGGCCTTGCCGCTTGTGTCACGTCGATCGTCTCGACCATGGCAGCACTCCTTCGATTGTCAACCTCGCACCGCGGTCTCGGTCTCGAGGTCGAAGAACTGGAGCTTGTCCGTCGTGACTGAAACGAGCGCTTCGTCGCCCGCACGTACGGCTGTCTCGGTCGAGAAGCGACAGACGAATGTCGTCCGGCGCTCGCTCGCATCGCTGCGAAGGTCCTCGGCCAGCGCGCGGTCGGTGTCACCCGCCACCTCAAGAACCTCCTGCGTGGCGACGGGAGCAGCGTCGACCTCGACGTGCGCTAAAACCTCGGAACCAAGGAGCTCGGTGGTGACGACACGGCCGCGAAGAACGCTAGCTCCTTCACCGCGATGTCCCGCGAGGGCCGCGTCCTGAAGGTGCTCGGGTCGTACGCCGAGCGCAACCGTCTGTCCCACGTACGCTCGTATCGCCGGCAGCCGCGTGAGCAGCGTGCCGGGTAGCTTGAGCCGCTGCGAGCCGATCACGCAGATTAGCTTGTCGCCGTCCTGCTCGATCCGCGCCTGGACGAGGTTCATCGCCGGGCTGCCGATGAAGCTCGCGACGAAGAGATTGACGGGGTGCTCGTAGAGGACCTGCGGCGCATCGCACTGCTGGAGTGCACCCTTGCGCAGGACGGCGACGCGGTCGCCCATCGTCATAGCCTCGATCTGGTCGTGCGTGACATAGATCGTCGTCGCCTCCACCTCGCGCTGGATGCGCGCGATTTCGGCGCGCATCTGCACGCGCAGTTTCGCATCGAGATTCGAGAGCGGCTCGTCCATCAGGAACGCTTGTGGGTTGCGCACGATCGCTCGGCCCATGGCGACGCGCTGCCGCTGGCCTCCGGAGAGCTGCGCCGGCTTGCGCTGGAGCTCCGGCGTGAGACCGAGGATCTTCGCGGTCGTCTCCACCCGCTCCCGGATCTCCGCTTCCGGCGTTTTTCGCACGCGGAGCGCGAAGGCGATGTTCTTATAGACCGTCATGTGCGGGTAGAGCGCGTAGTTCTGGAACACCATTGCGATGTCGCGCTTGCGCGGATGCAGCCCGTTGACGACGACGCCGCCGAGCTTGATCTCCCCCTCGCTGATGTCCTCGAGTCCCGCGACCATCCGCAGCGCCGTCGTCTTGCCGCAGCCGGACGGGCCGACGAAGACCATGAACTCGCCGTCCGCAACCTCCAGATCGAAGTCAGCGAGCGCGCGCGTCCCGTCGCGGTAGACCTTGCCGACCCGGTGGAACGCCACAGTCGCCATCAGCGCACCGCCCCGGCCGTGATGCCGCGCACGATGTAGCGCTGCACGACCATCGAGAAGATGAGAATCGGGATCACGGTGAGGACGCCCACCGTAGCGGCGATATTCCAGTCGATCGGGCTCTCCACCGTGAGCAGGCTCGAGGCAGCGATCGGGATCGTCTCCTTGTCAGCCGAGTTAACGATGTAGAGGCCGACCAGAAACTCGTTCCAAACGAAGATGACGCCGAAGGTGGCAGCGACGAGCATCCCCGGGCGCGCGAGGGGCAGCAGGACGCGTAGCAACACGAGCGGGCGGGTGAGGCCGTCGACCATGGCGGACTCGTCGATCTCGCGCGGGATCTCGTCGAAGAAGCCGATCATGATCCAGATCACGAGCGGGAGCGAGAAGGCGACGTACGGCAGGATCAGCCCGATGCGGCTGTCGACCAGCCCCAGGCTGCGGATCATCAGGTAGATCGGGATCGCGACCGCGATCGGCGGCATGAACCGGAAGCTGAGGATTGTCGATGCCCACGTGTCGGCGCCGCGGAAGCGCAGACGCGAGAACGCGTAGGCAGCCGGCACCCCAAGCCCAAGCGCGATCAACGTCGCCACCCCCGTCACCACGAGCGAGTTGACGACGAACGTCACGTAATGGTCGTCGTGGATCACGGTGCGGTAGTTCTCCTGAATCGTCGACCAGTCGAAATGCCGGTCGGGCGGCACCGTCAGCACGTCGAGCCGGCTCTTGAACGACAACACGAGGAGATAGAGGAAGGGTGCGATCCCGGCCAGCCCGATCAGCACCAGCACGATGTACGAGATCACGCGCCCCACGATCCGACCGTTCACGGCGCCACGTCCATCCGGCGAACGCGCACGACCCGGAGCAGAAGCGTGATCCCGATTGCGGCTGCGAAAACCATCACGTAGGAGACCGCCGAGGCGTAGCCATAGCGCTGGAACTCGAACCCGTTCTGGAACCCCTCGAAGGAGAGCGTCGAAGTGGCTTGCACAGGCCCGCCGTTCGTGAGCCCGAAGACGAGGTCGAAGGTACGAAACGCGTCGATTCCGCGGAAAATGGCTGCGAACACGATCGCGGGCATCAGGAGCGGCAACGTCAGGTAGCGGAGCCGCTGGAACCAGGTGGCGCCGTCGACCGAGCCGGCCTCGAAGACCTCCTGCGGCAATGCCTGCAGGCGCGCGTAGACGACGACAAACACAAACGGCGTCCACTGCCACGAATCGACGAGCACAAGCGTCCAGAGGGCGACGTGAGCGTCAGACAGCCAGCCGACGTAGCCAAGCCCCATCTTGACTGCCAACCAGTTGAGAAGCCCCCACTGCGGGTTGAGCAGCGCCCGCCACATCAGCCCTACCACGATCGGCGTAAGCAGCATCGGCAGAATCAGGATCCCGCGAACGATCGCCGAGCCGCGCAGGTTCTGGTTGAAGAAGAGCGCGAGCGCCGTGCCCAGGACAACCTGGATCGCGACCCCGGCGGTCATCAAGATCAGTGTGTTCTTGACGACTGTCCAGAACTCGGCGCTCGTGAACAGGTCCTGGTAGTTGCGAAGCCCGATCCAGCGCCACGTGTCCTTGGTCTGGTTGTAGTCCTGGAACGAGCGGATCAGGCTCATGATCAGCGGATAGATGGAAAAGGCGATCAGATAGAGCGCCGCCGGACCAAGCAGCAGCCACGCCTCGCCCCGCCCTTGAGTGGGCGGAGCGAGGCGCGCTTTCTTACCGGGCCGGCCGGTGTGTGCCGTGACCGCTGTCACAGCACCGGCGCGGCTTCACTACTTGAGGTGGCCACCACGCTTGAGCACCTTCACCCAGCCGTCGTTCGCCTTCTTGCACGCATCTGCGGCAGAGGACGACCCGCTGAGTGCGGCTGCGAACTCCTGAGCAGCGATCGTGATCAGCTCGAACGTTTCCGCAATGTTCGCGATCTCGAGGGTCTTCGCCTTCGCGAAGACCTTGCCCGCCGTCGACAGGTACGGCAGCTTCTTGTTGAGAGCCGGGCTGAAGTAGGTCGAGTTCCGGAACGGGTCGGTCTGGTACTTCGCCGTCTGGTACGTGTCCCACTCCTTGGACGTCAGGTAGGCGATCACCGCCCAGGCGGCATCCTTGTTCTGCGCGTTCTTCGGGATGCCCATGCCCCAGCCGCCACGTACTGCTGTGCCCTTGCCGGGAGGCGCGGCCACAGAGACCTTGGAGGAGACCTTCGACGACTTCGGGCTGTAGACGGGCCCGCCGATCGTTGACCACATCAACATCATCGCCGTCTTGCCGGCGCTGAAGGCGTCGGTGGAAGCGGTGAAGTCGTAGGAGTTGACGCCCTTGTCGGCGTACTGGACGCAGTCGACCATGTGCTGCAGCGAGGCGACGGCTGCCGGGCTCGTCAGCCGCGGAGAGAAATTCTTCGCTTGCGGCGTGCCGCTCATCAGCACTCCGCCCGAGTTCGCGAAGCGCGTGTACCAGTCGACGAGGAACATCGAGACGTCGCCTGACTTGGCGATCATGCTGTTCCCCGAGACGCCGTTGCCGTGCAGCTTCTTGGCCGCGGCGAGATACTGGCCCCAGGTCTTCGGCACCGACACCCCGGCTGCTTTGAGCAGGTCCTTGCGGTAGAACATGATCACCGACCCGCCGTGCAAGCCTGGGACGAGGTAGAGCGTCTTGCCACCGAAGCGACCGTGGGCGGGGTCGAAGTAGCCGACATAGTTCAGCTCGCCCTTGGGGAAGTCGTTGAAGTCGTAGCCCGCCGGGGCCTTCGCCACGTACTTGTTGAGCGGCTCGAAAAAGCCGCCGCCGACCATTTGCGCGACGGTGAAGCCGAGCACCATGACCGCGTCGTACGTCCCAGTCGGCGCCTTGAAGCTCTGATTCGACTTCTCGATCAACGGCCCGACCGCGAGCGCGGTCATCTTGACGTCGATGCCGAACCGCTTCTTGATCTCGCCGATCTTGTCCTGCACGCCCTTCTCGTCACCCTCTGCCGCGACGAGGAGGTTGACGGTGCTGCCCGAGAGCGAACGTGCCGCTCCGAGGTCCGCCGCCGTTGCCTTGCCAGTCGCGGCAAGCATGCCGCCGATCGCCGTCGCAGAGATGCCGAGCAACGTCGCCCGTCGAATGAACTGCTCGCGGCCCATCTCGCCCGAGACGAGCTCGTCGATGATGCTGCCCGAGCCTTCCTGGTACTCAGTCACAATTTCCCTCCGGTCGCTGAGACGCCTCCGCCCCGGGCTTGGTCGCCCGGGACTCTTGCTGCCTGCTCAAACCTCGATCGTCCACGCCTCCTTCCTGCACAAAGTCCATTGGCCGATCGTCACTAGCTGATTACTCCGGGGAAGAGCTCGAGCCCGGTGACGCCGTCGAGCTCCGCGCGCGAGATCGAGCCGTGGAACGCACTGTCGTCACCCGTGCCGCCGCCGATGTCTGTCACATACAGGGTGGAGCCGCGGAACTGGACGTTGCTGACGTAGTCGCCGAACCCCTCCAGAAGCCCTTTGTCGGTGCCGTCAGCGCCGACGACGCTGACGCCGCCGGTGAGCACTGTGGCGATATAGAGATCACCGTTCGTCGCGGGCTTGAGACCGTCCGGGATTGCGTCGGGATCCTCGAGCACACAGATGTCCTCGACCTTGCTGGTGTCGACGTGGTACCGACGCACGGCGCGCGTGAGGGACTCGACCCAGACAACGTTCCCGTCCGCCTCGACGGTGATCCCGTTCGGGAACGTCGGCCCTGCCTCGACGACGAGCCGGCCTGTCCCGTCGGGATCGAGCGAGAAGATGTACCCGGGCCGCAGCGGATCTGTACGGCTGAAGCCGCACGCGGGATCGGTGAAGTAGAGCTTCCCGTCCGCGCCGAACGCGAGGTCGTTCGGCGCGCTCAGCGGGATGCCCTCGATCTCGGTCACGAGCACCTCTACCTCGCCAGAGAGCGAGACGCGCTGGATCGACGGCGGCCGCTGGTCCTTCGCCCGCCACTCACGGTCGATGCCGCCGTTTTGGGTGACGAGCAGCGAGCCGTCCGAGCAGACGAGCACCGAGTTCGCGCCTCCGCCAACGTAGGCGTACTCCTGGACATCGTTCTCCGGCGTCCAGACAGAGACCCGACTGCGCCAGATCTCGACGAAGATGAACCTGCCGTCGGGGAGGAACGCCGGGCCTTCCGCCGCACCGAGCCCTCCGGCCAAACGCTCGATGTTCATTGGGTCAGGTACCCGTCGTCGACCGCGAGCGTGTGGCCGGTGACCTTGGCCGCACCGTCGCTCGCGAGGAAGATGACGGCCCCGATCAGCTCGTCGGGCTGAATCAGCTGGTCTCGCAGCATCCGGTGCTGGATGAAGTCGGTCGTTGACGAGGAGCCGCTCTCGGCGAGCGCCTTCTTGAGCAGCGGCGTCTCGCACAGACCCGGCGCGATGGCGTTGACGCGCACACCGTGACCGATCCACTCGAGCGCGAACGACCGGGTCGTCTGCACAACGCCGCCCTTGCTCGCGAGATAGGCGCTCGAATGCGGGTAGGCGATGAACCCGCCGATCGAAGCGATGTTGACGATGCTGCCCTTCCCTTGCGTGATCATCTTCCGGCCGATCGCTTGGCTCATGAAGTACGTGCCCTTGAGGTTGAGCGCGAGGATGCGGTCATACGCCTCCTCGGTGAAGTCTTCGATCGGCGAACGGTGCGCGGCGCCCGCGCTGTTGACGAGCACATCGACCCGCCCGTGCGCTTCGACAAGCGCGTCGGCGAAGGCGTTCACGGCTGGCACGTTCGTGACGTCGACCGGCCTGAACTCAGCCTTACCGCCAGCGTCTTCGATCTCCCCAACGACACCACCCGCGAGCTCCTCGTTGATATCGGCGATCACGACGGTCGCGCCGGCGCCCGCGAGCCCCTTCGAGAAGGAGGCGCCGAGCCCTGAGGCTCCGCCGGTGACGACGGCGATCCGCCCGTCGAGCCCGAACAGCTGTCTCAGCAGATCCATGAAATCTCCCTCATCTCCGTCACGACCCCGCCACCGGCTCGAGCATGCCCGTCACGGCCGCCACTAGGTCATCGACCTGAGGCATCACCGCGCGCTCGAGCTGGGCTGCGTAGGGAATGGGGGTGTCCTTCGCGGTCACACGTACTGGCGCCGTCCGCAACGAGTCGTACGCCTCGTCGACGATTCGGGCGACGATCTCGCTCGCGACACCACCGGCGCGCGCTCCCTCGCTGACGACGACAAGCCGTCCCGTCTTCCGAACCGAGTTGCCCAGCGTCTCGATGTCGAGAGGCTTGAGCGTCCGCAGGTCGACGATTTCGAGCTCGATTCCCTGCTCGGCGAGCTGGCGGCCGGCCTGGAGCGCGAGGTGAACGCCTTGCGAGTAGCAGGCGACAGTCACGTCGGTGCCTTCGCGCTTGATGTCGGCAACGCCGATCGGCACGGTGTAGTCGCCCTCGGGCACCGGCCCGCGGCGGCTGTAGAGCAGACGCTTCTCGAGGAAGACGACCGGGTTGTCGTCTCGGATCGCCGCCGTCAGCAGGCCCTTTGCGTCGTAGGGCGTCGAGGGCATGATCACGACCAGGCCGGGCGCATGCACGAACCACGCCTCGAGCGTCTGCGAGTGCTGACCGGCCATGCCGATCCCGCTCGAGACAGCGCCGCGGAGGACGAACGGCACCGTCACCTTGCCGCCCGACATATATCGCCATTTGGCAGCGTGGTTGACGAGCTGGTCCATGGTCAGCGTGACGAAGTCCGCGATCTGCAGCTCGACGACCGGGCGGCAGCCGACAAGCGCTGCGCCCACGCCCGCGCCTACCTGCCCCGCCTCGGAGATCGGTGCGTCGATCACGCGCTGTGGCCCGTACTTGTCGAGCAACCCCGCCGTCACCTGGAAGAGCCCGCCGATCTGAGCGATGTCCTCGCCGACGACGAAGACACCCGGGTCCCGCTCCATCTCGCCGTGCAGCGCCTCGTTCAACGCCTCGGCCATCGTCAGCTCGCGCTCGCTCATGCGCGCCCCTCGCCGGCTGCGGCTCCCGCCCGGCGGAGCCGGGCTCCACCGCAGCCTGACGCCGCTCGCGGCACCCGGCTTTCCAGACCCGTACTTCCGTACTGTGCCCTCCGGCCGGGCACCACGAGCAGCGTCCGAGGAACGCGCATGGTCGATGGTGTTGACGTGGCGCGGCTCACGACAACCGCTCCAGGACGTTCCAGTCGGCCGGCGCGTACACGTCCTCCGTGGCCGCCCCTGGATCAGGCCGCGGCGAGGCGAGCGCGAACTCGACGGCGTCCGCCACGTCGGCGCGTGCCTGCGCCTCGATCTCGCCGATGCGCGCCTCGTCGACCCCTGACTCGACGAGCTTGCGGGAGAGTTGGAGGATCGGATCCCGTGCGCGCCAGGCGTCGAGCTCCTCCGCGGGCCGCAGGTCGACCTTGGTCGCGGCCGAGTGTGCCGTGATCCGGTAGCTCTTCGCCTCGATCAGCGTCGGGCCGTCACCGGCGCGCGCCCGCACGAGCGCAGCTTCCGTTACCGCGCGCATCTCCTCGACATCGTTGCCGTCCGCGACGACGCCAGGGAAGCCGTAGCCCTCGGCTCGTATGGCGATGTTGGCGATGCGCGTGGAGGCCGACGCCGGCGTCGAGATCGCCCACTCGTTGTTCTCGCAGACGAAGATCACCTGAGCGGAGAGCACGGCAGCCAGGTTGCAGGCCTCGTGCAGGATCCCCTGGTTCGCGGCGCCGTCGCCGAAGAAACAGACGACGACCGAGTCGCGGCCCTGCAGCCGCAGCCCGTGCGCAGCCCCGACGGCGAGAGCGGACGAGCCGGCGACGATCGCGTCGGCACCGAGCATCCCCTGCTCGATCGCGGTGATGTGCATGCTGCCGCCGCGACCGCGGCAGTACCCGTCCTCGCGACCGATGATCTCCGCCATCATCCGGCGCAGGTCGAGACCTTTCGCGACGCAGTGGCCGTGGCCGCGGTGGGTGCTAGTGATGAAGTCGTCGGGCCGGAGCGCCGCGCACACGCCGACTGCGATCGCCTCCATCCCGATGTACGGATGCACCGAGCCACGGATCAGCTTCTCCTCGAAGAGCTCCATCGCGCGAATCTCGAAGGCGCGGATCCGCCACATGCGGAGGAGCAGCTCTTCGAGCGTCGCCGCGCCCACGACAGAAGCCGACGTCATCAGCCGTTCTCGACGAAGACGGCGATCGTGGCGCCGACGCGGATCTCGTCGCCCTCGGCCGCGACGATCCGCTCCAGCACGCCGGTCACTGGCGCCTCGAGCTCGTTCGTGACTTTCTCGGCCTCGACCTCGACGACGACCTCGCCGGCGGTGACGCTGTCACCCTCCGCCTTGAGCCAGCGGGCGATCGTCCCGTACTCCATCTCGTCCGAGATGGCCTGGAGTTTTAGCTCGACTGCCATCGGCGGCGAAGCTATACCACCGCGGTAGTAGAGTCAATCCGCCCGCGCACCCAACCGACCAGCCCGCCCTTGTCGAGCAGGTCGCGCATGAAGGGCGGCAGCGCCGGCACCTGATACGCCATGCCGGCCACGGTGAGCGTTCCGGCTCCGAGATCGAGGTCGAGTTCGTCGCCAGGCTTCGCCGCGTCGACCGCCTCCGGGCAGATCACGATCGGCAGCCCGAGGTTGAAGCAGTTGCGCGAGAAGATGCGGGCGAAGCTCTTGCCGACGAGGAACGTGATGCCTGATGCAGCCATCGCCTGCGGGACGTGTTCACGCGAGGAGCCACAGCCGAAGTTGGCGCCGACGACGAGCGCGGTCGGCCCGACAAGCTGGTCGCGGAGTGACGGGTCGAGGCCCTCGAACAGGTACTTCGGCATCTCGGCGACGTCCGTGACGCTGAGAAACGGCCCCGGAAAGAGGACGTCGGTGTCGACATCGTCCTGTGCGATCACCACCGCCCGGCCCGAGAACCTCATGCCGGCACTGCTTCGAGCACGTCCGCAGGGTGCACGATCTCGCCTGCGACCGCGGCGGCCGCGGCGACCCAGGCGTTTGCGAGGCAAACCTCCGACTCGCGCGCGCCCATACGACCCCGGAAGTTGCGGTTGATCGTCGCAATCGCGC
The DNA here is from genome assembly GCA_025358355.1 of Actinomycetes bacterium. GTDB lineage: Bacteria > Actinomycetota > Thermoleophilia > Gaiellales > Gaiellaceae > Gaiella. The sequence continues at coordinate 16,361 of JANYJX010000064.1, forward strand.
GCTCGCCGGGGGCAAGGATGCCCATCCCGCCGCCGAAGCAGGCACCGCACGTGGAGGGCGAGACCATCGCACCGGCGTCGACGAAAACGTCGATCAGGCCCTCTGCGAGCGCCTGCTGATAGACACGGCGAGACGCCGGCACGATGACGGCGCGGCAGTCGGGGTGCACCGAGCGGCCGCGGAGGATCTCTGCGGCCTGGCGGAGGTCGGTGATCGTCCCGTTCGAGCAGTTGCCGATGTAGACCTGGTCGATGCGGCGGCCCACAGCCTCGTCGAGCGGTACGACGTTGCCCGGGGAGTTTGGCAGCGCTACGAGCGGCGGCAGCGTCTCCAAGTCGATCTGCACGCTGCGGACAAGTTCTGCGTCGATGTCTGAGCTCTCGGCCTGCCACGGTCGCTC
>JANYJX010000069.1 GCA_025358355.1 Actinomycetes bacterium
AACGACGACTCAGACGACTTCGCGCGCTTCGGCTCATTCCTATCGACGGGAGGCATAGGTGAATCTTCCCACACAATCTACCCCCTGTCAAGGGATAGTTACCGGACACCTTGACCACGAACATATGTTCGTGTAGATTGATCTCCCTTGATCGCCTGCCTTCTGATCCCTGGGTTTGAGTTGCGGGCGGCTCTGCGCTCTCGGCCAGGGCTCGAGCTCAGGCCGGCGGCGCTCTCACCGCTGCCGGGAACGGAGCCGCTGCTCGGGCCGGTGACAGGTGCAGCCGAGGCTCTGGGCGTGCGTCCGGGAATGCGCCTGGGGGAGGCGCTCGCGACGTGCCCGGGGCTCGTTCTCGTCGATCCCGATCCGACGACGGTCGAGCGGGAGTGGGAGGGCGTGCTGCGGCGGCTCGAGGATGTGGGGCTTGCGGTCGAGTCGGTCGAGCCGGGCGTCGTTGTCTTCGAAACAAAAGGGGTCGAACGGCTTTATGGAGGTGTGGCGGCGGCGCTCGAACGGGCGCTCGCTGCCGTCGGGACTGCCTGGGATCCACGCGCGGGCGCCGCCGGGCGCCGGTTCGCCGCCCTCGCGGCGGCGAGCGTCGCGCGCCCCGGGCAGATTCTCATCGTCGAAGGGAAGGATGAGCGCGACTTCCTCGCGCCACTGCCGCTCTCGCTGCTGCCTCTGCCGGGCAACCGGTACGCGGAGCTGGAGGGGCTTGGCGTGCGGAAGTTGGGCGAGCTCGCGGCGTTACCGGGCGGTGCTGTCGCCGAACGGTTGGGGCCGGACGGTCGTAACGCCTGGCACCTCGCACGTGGCGGCGAGCGACGTCGTGTTCGGGGCAGGACGCCGGCTGCCGAGCTCGCCGAGGTGCTCTCCTTCCCGGAGGCGGTGGGAAACGAATTGACGCTACGACGGGCGCTCGGCTCGCTGCTCGATCGGCTGCTCGCACGGCCAGAGCGGGCGGGGCGACCGTTCCGCAAGGTCGCGGTGTCTGCGCGTCTCGTCGGGGGTGGCTCCTGGCGACGGACGATGACGCTGCGCGACGCGACCGCCGATCGTGGCCGGCTGCGAGCGGCGATCGGGACGAAGCTGATGGAGATCCCGGCGCCGGTCGTCGAGCTTCGTCTCGAGGCCGTCCAGCTCGCCGAGCACACCGGCACGCAGCTCGCACTCGTCGAGCCCGCCGGGGCCGAGATTGGAGGACGCCTGCGCGAAGGGTTGCGTCAGGTACGTGCGAGCGCGGGCTCAGGAGCCGTCTGCGCCGTGGTGGAGGTGGCGCCGTGGTCGCGCATTCCCGAAGCGCGAGCGATGGTCGTACCGCGCGACGAGTAGCCGGCCGGCTCAACGCGCCACGACCCGCGCTCGTCGAGATGCACGTCGACGGTTCGCCGCGCCTCGTCAACCGGTTGCTCGTCGCATTCGTCCGCGAGGAATGGCGGGTCGTCGACCGCTGGTGGACGGACGAGCCGGTAAACCGCCGCTACTTCGAAGTGATCCTCGAATCCGGGCAGAACACGTGTGTCTACCGCGACGCCGAGGCGGGCTGCTGGTTCAGCCAACGCGCGTGATTTTGTCAGCTCAGGCGGCCGGCGGCGTAGGCTCGACGGAGCCGCCCGAGAGCGGAGGTGCCGGCTTTGCCGGCGCCGGAGCGGGGATCGAGTGATCCTGGCCGAACGCGTCGTAGGCGAGCGACTCCCATTCGGCCGCCTGCTTCGGTGGGATGACAACCCACTGACGGAACACCGTGTTCCCACGCCCGGACGGATCGAACAGATGAGCGCCTGGGATGGCGAGCGCCCGCGCGTGCACCGCAGGATCGGTGAGCTTGAACACCATCCCGGTTCGCGAGAAGCCGGCGATCACGCGGCCCGATCGCTTGAGGCACGGCATCCCGAACACCTTCGACGCGCGAACCTCCGGGTGCCACTCGGTCAGGGCGTCGCAGATGTCGTCGTACCGCTCACGTTCCGGGCGCTCCACGATTCAGCTGGCGAGAGCCTGGTCCACGAGCCGCTCCCACTCGCCGGCCAGCGCCGCCGGCACGAGTACCCACTCCTTCATCTGCCGGCCCATTCCCGGGTCGAACAGATCGACGCCGGGGAGCGCAAGCGCCGTCTCGCGCACGGCCAGGTCAACGAGCTTCACGGTGATCCCGCCGTCCTTCCAGTGTCCCGCGACGACCTTGCCGTTCGCTCGCTTGAGGCAGGGCATGCCGAACATCTTCCCCGGAGCGATATCCGGATGGCGTGCGGTGACCGCCTCGACGAGAGCGTCCCAGGTCATCGCGGGCAAGTGTGACCTACGTCGAGCTCCATTGCCACTCGGCGTACTCGTTCCTCGACGGTGCGTCGCTGCCCGAGGAGCTTGTCGCGCGCGCCGCCGAGCTCGGCTACGAGACGCTCGCGCTCACCGACCACGACGGTGTCTACGGCTCGCTCGAGTTTGCGCGCGCCGCGAAGGATTTCGGCATTCGCCCGATCACCGGTGCTGAGGTCACGCTTGCCGGTGGTGCACACATCACCTTGCTAGTGGAGTCCTCGCGCGGTTACGCAAACCTCTGCCGGCTGCTGACCGCAGCGCATGCGGGCACGCGCTTGCCCGGGCGCGAAGACCGCGCGCTGCTGCCGCCCGCCATCCCGCTCGAGACCGTGGTGGAGCTGAGCGCTGGGCTTATCTGCCTCTCCGGCTGCGCACGTCAAGGACTCGGCCTGCGCGACCCGACCGCCACCGCGCGGCTCGCGCAAGCGTTCGGCCGCGACCGTTTCTACGTCGAGCTCCAGCGACCCTTCGAGCGGGGAGACACGCGCCGCAACAGACAGCTGCGCGATCTCGCGGAGCACCTCGGCGTCGAGACCGTCGCGACCGGGAACATCCACGCGCATCACCCGCGCCGCACACTGCTGCAAGACGTTCTCGTCGCGATCCGCAGCCGCACGTCGCTCGACGGCTGCGAGCAGGAACGGCGCGGCAACCGGGAAAGCGTCATGCGGCCACCCGCGGAGATGATCGAGCGCTTCGCCGGTATCGACAAGGCCGCCGCCGAGCGCACGAGCGCCATCGCCGAGCGGCTCGAGTTCGACCTCACGCAGGAGCTCGGCTACCGCTACCCCGACTTCTCGGACGGGCCCGATCCGGCCATCCAGCAGCTTGCCGAGGTCTGCAGTTACGCGTTCGCCGAGCGGTATGCAACGAGCACCGCCGAGTTGCACAATCGTTCGCGGGCCCGGCTCGACGAGGAGCTGAATTTGATCGACGAGCTCGGTCTCGCCGGCTTCTTCCTGCTCCACTGGGAGGTACTCGAGCTCGCGCGCGAGGTGGCGCTCGACGTGCGCGGCCGCGACTCGCCCCGCCGTTTCCTGCCGCCGGGCCGGGGGCGGGGCAGCTCGGTCGGCTCGATCGTCTGCTACCTCACCGGGCTCTCACACGTCGATCCGGTGGCGAACGACCTCTCGCTCGGCCGCTTCATCAACCGCGAGCTGACCTCGGTGCCCGACATCGATCTTGACTTCCCGCGCGACATCCGTGAGAAGCTGATCGTTGCGGTGACGGAGCGCTACGGGCGCGAGCATGCGGCGCTTGTTGCGACCTTCGCCACGTACCGCTCGCGCGGCGCGATTCGCGATGTCGGTAAGGCGCTCGGGCTGCCGTACGCGGAGCTCGAGCGGCTCGCCCGGCTCACCGACGGCTGGAACGCTGGCCGTGTCGCGGACGAAGTCGCGGCGCTGCCAGATGCGGATCGGAAGCTCATGTCGCGCCGTTGGCGCGCGTTCCAGGTGCTGACCGGCGATATCTCTGGCTTGCCGCGCCACATCTCGCAGCACCCGGGCGGGATGGTGATCTCGTCGCGGCCGCTCGTCGAGCTTGTGCCTGTGCAGCCGGCCGCGATGGCCGGGCGGCAGATCTGCCAGTGGGACAAGGACTCGTGCTCCGATGCCGGATTTCTCAAGATCGACCTGCTCGGGCTCGGGATGCTCTCCGCCGTCGAGGACTGCGTCGAGCAGATCGCGCGGCTGTACGGCGCGCCAATCGATCTCTCGCGCATTCCTTTGGACGATCCAGCCGTCTTCGCCGAGATCCAGGCCGCCGACACCGTCGGCGCGTTCCAGATCGAAAGTCGGGCGCAGATGCAGAGCCTGCTGCGCACGAAGCCGGAGACGATCGACGACCTCACCGTGCAGGTCGCGCTCGTGCGGCCCGGGCCGATCCAGGGGAAGGCGGTGCACCCGTACATCGAGGCGCGGCGACGGCTGCGCGAGGATCCGTCGTTCGTGCCGGACGTCGACCACGAGCTGCTGCGCGAGCCGCTGCGCTCGACACACGGCGTCGTCGTCTTCCAGGATCAGGTGCTCGACGTGGCGATCGCGATCGCCGGGTTCACGGTGGGGGAGGCCGAGGGGTTGCGCCGGGCGATGAGCCGCAAGCGCTCGCATGCGGCGCTCGAGTCGTATCGCGAGCGCTTCGTCTCGGGCGCCGCGGGAAAGAGCGTCGACGGCGAGACGGCGAACCGCGTCTACGACAAGCTCGTCGGCTTCTCGGGCTTCGGCTTCCCGAAGTCGCATGCGGCCGCTTTCGGCCTGCTCGCCTACCAGTCGTCGTGGCTGCGGCACCACTATCCGGCGGAGTTCCTCTGCGCGCTCCTGAACGCCCAGCCGATGGGCTTCTACCCGCCGGCGAGCCTCGTGCGCGACGCGCAGCGGCGCGGGGTGGAGGTGCTGCCACCCGACGTGAACGTGAGCGACGCACGCTGCTCGCTGGCGCCTTGTGTTTCAGAAACACAAGGCTTGCGATGGGCGGTGCAGGTCGGGCTCGCGTACGTCGCTTCGGTGGGGAAGGACGATGCGGAGGCGCTCGTCGCGGAGCGGGAAGAGCGCGGCCCGTTCCTCGACGTCGCCGACCTCGCGCGCCGTGCGCCGCTTTCCCGAGCCGCACTCGAAGCGCTCGTCCAAGGTGGCGCCTGCGACTGCTTCGGCGAGAAGAGGCGAGACCAGCTCTGGCAGCTCGGGCTCGTCTTCCGGCCGCAGTCCGTCCCCGGCACCGGCGGGCAGGCGAAGCAGCTGACGCTCTCGCTCGACCCGACCGTCGAGACCCCCGACCTACCCGATCTGACTCGCTGGGAGCTGATGCTCGCCGACTATCGCCAGACGGGTCTCTCGGTCGGCGTCCATCCGCTCGAGCTTCTCCGCCCGCACCTGCCGCCGGGCACGCTCTCGAGCCAGGAGTTGAATGACGCGAAGCACGGCAGCGATGTCGCCTACGCCGGCCTCGCGATCGCGCGCCAGCGCCCGTCCACGGCAAAAGGGATCGTCTTCATGCTGCTGGAGGACGAGCTCGGCCAGGTGAACCTGATCGTGCCGTCGCAGGTGTACGAACGGCACCGGGCGATCGTCCGCGGCGAGCCGCTGCTCCTCATCCGCGGCCGCTTCGAGCGGGTGGGGGAGAACCGCAACGTGCTCGTCGCGACCCTCGAGAGCCTGTCCGCCCTCGCCCGCCGGGTGGCCGAAGGGGACGTCGCCGGCTCGCTCCCGCGCGCCCACCACTTCGGCCACCGCTGACTCGCCCGAGCACACCCGTGCACAATGGGTCACGCATGGCCGGCCCGGAGACTCGCTACGCCCGCAGCGGCGGGGTCAACATCGCCTACCAGGTCGTGGGCGACGGCCCGTTCGACCTCGTTCTCGTCCCAGGCTTCGTCTCGAATGTCGAGCTCGCGTGGAAGATCCCCGATCGGGTCGCCTACCTCAGCCGACTCGCGTCGTTCTCGCGCCTGATCCTCTTCGACAAGCGAGGAACGGGCATGTCCGACCGCGTGGCCGGCGCTCCGAGCCTCGAGACGCGCATGGACGACGTACGCGCAGTGATGGACGCTGCAGGCTCGACGCGTGCGGCGATCATGGGCGTCTCGGAAGGCGGGCCGATGAGCCTGCTCTTCGCAGCGACCTACCCCGAGCGCGTTTCCGCGCTCGTCGTGTATGCCAGTTTCCCGCGGATCCTCTGGGCGCCCGACTACCCGATCGGCCAGCGCGAGGAGGAATACGAGCGCGATTCCCGCGAGCAAGAGGAGCGTTGGGGGACGGAGGAGTACGTCGCCGAGGTATCGGACCACTATTCGTCCGCAAGCGACGACGAGAGCCGGCGTGCCAGTGTCGAGTTCTTTCGACAGAGCGCGAGTCCGGGCGCAATCGCCGCGTTGAACGAGATGAACAAGTACATCGACGTGCGCCATGTGCTCCCGGCGATTCACCTGCCGACCCTCGTGGTGAATCTCACCGAGGACGATCCATTCAACGTCGCCGCCTGTCGCTACATGGCAGAGCGGATCCCAGGAGCACAGCTCGTCGAGATTCCGGGACGGGGGCACGTGCCCACGCTCGCGAACTTCGAGCCAATCTTCGGTGCGATCGAAGACTTCCTTCGCCGGAGTCGGCAGTCAGGGACCTGGGACGACCTCGACCGCGACCGGGTGCTCGCGACGCTTCTGTTCACGGACATTGTCGGTTCCACGGCCCGGTCGGCCGAGATCGGCGACAAGCGCTGGCGTGAGCTACTCGCTCGTCACCACGAGCTCGTGCGTGCCGAGCTCGTTCACTACCGCGGCCAGGAGCTCGACACGGCAGGCGACGGCTTCTTCGCGCGATTCGACGGCCCGGCTCGGGCTATTCGCTGTGCAAGGAGCATTGTCGAAGGCGTGCACGAGCTCGGGCTCGAGGTGCGTGCCGGATTGCACACGGGCGAGTGCGAGCTGTTCGAGCGCAAAGTCGGCGGCATCGCGGTCAGCATCGGCGCGCGTGTTGCAGCAGAGGCAGGTCCGAACGAGGTGCTGGTGTCGAACACCGTGAAAGACCTGGTGGCAGGTTCGGGAATCGAGTTCGCCGACCGTGGCTCACACGAGCTGAAGGGCGTCCCTGGAGAATGGCGCTTGTTCGCGGTGGATCTCGCGTAGCCGCTAGTCGAGCAGCCCCGCGAAGTGTGGGAACCGCTTCGCTACCGCTTTCCCGAACGATTGCCTGTACGCGTCCACAGCACCTTCGTCGAGTGTGACGACATAGGTCTCGCGAAGGTCGAGCAGACGCTCGCCGAGCCCGTCCGCCAGGAGTTGCCAGTCGCTGTAGGCCTCTTCGGCTTCGTCGCGGCCGGTGCGTTGCCAGGCGACTTCGGCCGCACGAGCCTCGGCGAGCAGCGCGCCTTCGTCTTCAGCGAACAGGTCGAGTTGCCGGCGTACGAGATCCGAGAACGGGCGCCGCCACAGCCTCACACGAGCTCCTTGTAGAGAGCGATGTGTGCAGCAGCGGATGCGTCCCACGTCAACTCGGCGCGTGCCCGCTCGGCTCCGGCTCGCGCCTCGGCCAACGCTGCGGGATCGTCCAGCAGCTCGCGCAGTGCAGCCGCCAGTCCGGTCACATCGCCGGCGGCCACGACGCGCCCAGCGCCAAACGCGTGCACCGGCTCCGCAAGCCCGCCGACGTCGTAGACGATCGCCGGCACACCCGCGCCGAGCGCTTGGAGCAGCGCGCCGCTCTGGTCGATCTCGGGCCGGTACGGGAAGAGCGCGACTGTCGACTGCGCCAGCACATCCGCCAAGTCGTCGGGCCCGAGCCAGCCGAGCCGCCACTCTGCGCGCGACCCAGCGGCAGCGCGATAGTCGTCGAGCGACTCGCGCGCGTCGCCTGCGACGAGGAGCCGCGCGCCCTCGACCTGCCGTACGGCCTCGATCGAATCGCCAAGCCCCTTGTAGGGCCGGATCAACCCGAGCGCGATCGCCGTGCGCCCATCGTCACGCCGCTCGACCGGCCCGCAGAAAACCGGATGTGGAATCAGGCGAAGTTTCGCCTCGTCGACCCCGAACGCGACGAGCGCTCGCCGACCGCTCTCGCTGTGGACGACCACGCGGTCGAACCGGCGAAACAGCCTGCGCCAGAGATCCGTGCGATGCGCCGTCCGCCGCGGCAGCAAGTCGTGCGCGGTGAACACGAGCGGCGCCCGCGAACGGAGCAGCCAGGCATCGAGCTGAGGGATATCGGCCCACTGCACGTGCACGACATCCGGGCGCAGAAGAGCGAGCCGCCCAAGCCCAACGACATGCTCGAGTCCCTTCACCGCGAGCCGCGCACGCGAGTTCGGCAGCCGGGACGAGAGCCCGTAGAACAGCTCGCGCACGGGATACCCGTCCGCCTCGGCAACGTCCCCGTGGCGGAATCGGGACGTCACGAGTTCGACATCGACTCCCGCACGGGCGAGCGAGGTTGCGAGCGCCCGGTCGTACGGCGGCGTGTACGCGGGCGGATCCGCCAGGACGACCTTCATCGAGGTCGTACAGTAGCCCCGTCGATGGCCCTGCTCGTCCGCAGCTGGAACCTCTTCCACGGCAACACGCTGCCGCCGACCCGCCACAGCCATCTGCGCGCGATGGTCGAGCTTGCGGTTTCGGACGCACCCGACATCGTCTGCCTGCAGGAAGTGCCGGAGTGGGCGGTGCCGCGGCTCGCGGAGTGGAGCGGCCTCCACGCGTTTCCGGCGGTCGCCCGGCGCGGGTTGCGGCCGGCCAAGTTCGGTGGCTGGATTACACGGCTCGACAACGGCCGGCTGCGCTCCGGGATCACCGGTCAGGCCAACGCGATCCTCGTCGCGCGCGCACCTGAGGCTGTCGATCTCGGCCATGTCCAGATCAGCGAGCACGGCGTGGAGCGACGCGTCTGTCAAGCGGTGCGCGTCGCCGGCATCGTCGTCGTGAACCTGCACGCGTCGTCGATCGACAACCGACCCGAGCTTGCTGTCGCCGAGCTTGAACGCGCGCGCGTTTTCGCCGAGAGCCTCGCGGCGCCCGGCGAGCCGGTCGTGATCGCCGGCGATTTCAACCTCGTGGAGCACGCGTTCGACGGTTACTCATCGCCAGGCCCGGGGATCGACCACATCCTTGTCCACGGCACGGGCAGCACGCAACTCAAAGTGTGGCTGGCCGATCGACGCATGCAGAATGGCCAGGTGCTGTCGGATCACGCGCCGGTGGAGCTCCGCGTCGGATGACGTACGACGAGGCGCGCGCGATGTTCCCCGTGCTCGAGCGCATCGCATATCTCAACGCCGGGACATTCGGGCCGCTGTCGATCGGAGTGATGGAGGCGGTTTCGGCTCAACAGCGCCGTGACCTCGAAGAAGGCCGAATCAGCCCTGCCTACTTCGAGCGGATGCTGACGTTGCGTGTCGATCTCCGCGCGCAGATCGCGACGTTCGTCTCGGCCGAGCCGAGCCAGGTCGCGCTCACATCGTCGACGACCGACGGCTGCAACATCGTCCTCGCAGGGCTCGATCTCCAGCCCGGCGACGAGGTGATCACGACGACCGACGAGCACTTTGGCCTGCTCGGGCCCCTGCACGCGTCGGGCGCGAAGGTCGTCGTCGTTTCACCTGACGCAGACGCGATCCTCACTGCGGTGACGCCGCGAACGAAGCTGATCGCGATCTCGCAGGTGCTCTGGACAACGGGGCAGATCCTGCCGGTGCAGGAGCTGCGCGAGCGCTCGGGTGCGCCGATCCTCGTCGACGGCGCGCAGTCGGTCGGCGCGATCCCGGTTGATTTCGCGGGACTCGACTTCCTCACCATCTCGGGCCAGAAATGGCTGTGCGGGCCAGATTCGACCGGCGCACTTGTCGTCGCCGATCCCGAGCGCTTGCGCGTCGGCCGGCCGAGCTACTTCGCGCAGGCCGGCTACGAGCCAGACGGAACGTTCGTCGCGCGCGCGGGCGCGGAGCGGTTCGACCCGAACTTGATCTCGGTCGCGTCACTCGCAGGTCTTGCGCTCGCCATCGCGCAGGCGCCCGTGTGGCGGTACGAGCGCGCGACGGCGCTCGCCGAACGGCTACGCGAGCTTCTCGCCACTCGCTGCGAGGTCGTGACGCCGGCCGAGCGCGCAACCCTCGTCGCGTTCCGGCCGCCGGGCAGCGGGAGTGCGACCGATGTCGTCGCGAGGCTGGCCAACGCCGGAGTTCTCGTCCGCGAGATCCCAGGCACCGGCCTGATCCGCGCGTCGGTCGGCTGGTGGACGAGCGAGAACGACCTCGACCGGCTCGTCGGCGGTCTCTAGCCCGCAGTGTTTCTCGCGCACCATCGCGCCGCAACAGCCCTTCTTGTCGGCACGATCTTGGCTGCAGCTGTCGCCGAGTGGATCGTCACGTTTCGTGAGCGGCTCCAGACGATGCTGCCGCCGGGTGCGTCGCTCGGCGCGCGCGTTCAGCTCGGCCTGCAAACGATGGTCGAGACCACAACCGTGCGGACGCAGGACAACGCGCCGGCCGATCGCGGCACGAAGTACGCGCTCGTCGGCTCGCTTGTGGTCGTGATCGCTGCGGCGTGGACGGTCGCACGACACGTCACGTCGCTCGAAGTTCCCGAGAACGGCTGGGCATGGGTGCGCGTGGGCATCGCGGCGATCTGGCTGGGAGTCGGGCTGCGCGTGTGGTCGATCGCGGTGCTCGGGAGGTTTTTCCGCCGCGACGTTCTCGTTCAGGAGGGCCACGAGGTCGTGAGCGCCGGGCCGTATCGGGTCGTCCGCCATCCGGCCTACGCCGGGAATCTTCTCGCGGCCGTCGGCCTCGGCATCGTACTCGGCAACTCGCTGTCGCTCGTGATCCTGGTCGGCGTGCCACTGGCCGGGAACATTCCGCGGATCCGTTTCGAGGAGGCAGAGCTGACGCGCTCACTCGGCGAGCCCCACCGCCGCTACTCGGGGACGACGTCCAGGCTGATCCCGGGATTGTCGTGAGCGGGCCGCACACGGGCGGCTGCCTGTGTGGCGCGGTGCGCTACGAGGTGCGCGGCCCGCTGCGGGAGATTCTGATCTGCCACTGCGTCGAGTGCCGCCGGTGGGCGGGCCGCGCGTGGGCGGCGACCGGTGCGCGCGTCGACGATCTCGTGATCGAAGGCGATGTCGCGTGGCGCGCAAGTCCTGAGTCCGAATACAACGCCGATCGCGGCAACTGCGCTCAGTGCGGGTCGTGCCTGTTCTGGCGGAGCCCGGGCTTCGATCGAGTCAGCATCGGCGCGGGAACACTCGACGAGCCATCGGGCCTGCGAGTAGCAGCCCACATCTGGCTCGAGCAAGGAGCCGACTGGGAAGCCCCGCCACCCGGAATGCCCACGTATCCGCGTGGCTATCCAGCCGACGGGCCAGCTCTCGCCTGGCACTGAGGCCGGGCGAGGATAAACCTCGCGCAGGCAGCGACTGCTTTGTCGCCTAACTACTAGTTCGAGCGAGTACCCGCATCTCGCGGAGCAGGCTTCTGTCGGCGTGAACCCGTTCTAGGTCGGGGTGACGCGGGAAGTCGGGAGCATCGATAGCGGCTTCGTGAAGTGCTGCCGTCGCATGACGGGATGCTTCCTCTGCGTCGTCGCGGGCAACGGCGAGCCTCGCGCGGCAGACTGCGTACCGAAACCGTTGGCTGCTGAACACGAGGTCCTGCTGGACGTTGATGGTCGCCAAAACGGCCTCAGCATCGGCGAACTTGTGAACCTGTCCGGTCCGGATGAGAAGCTCTGGCAGGCAGAGGTGCGCGTCACCGTGAACGTTGCCGTCCAGCGACAGGTGGAGAGCGGCTTTGTAGTGCGCCTCCGCAGCCTCGTACGCGCCTTCCTTCTCGTCCAGTTCCTCACGGGTGCGAAAGAGGCCTGAGTCATTCGTCATATCAAACATGCGATGATAATGAACAGGCCAAGCTGAAATTTCGTCTCCCCGCGATCGATTCACAAGGATTGGAAGGCGACCATAGATCGCCGTCGTAAGCGCCGCATCACGGCGGGTTTTGAAAATTGGCGCGGTTCCGGTGTTGGGATTTGCCCGTGCAAAATCCTGCGCCGTAAGCGGAAAACAGCGCTGCGGTGAGCACTTGGGCGGCGATTTTGATTGGCATGGCGGGAACCGGGGAATGGAAAATTTGCCCGATTATGCGGTAGGCGCTCGCAAGATTGGAAGTGCCCCCGGCTTTTTCATATCTGGGTGTCGCGGCAATTTTCTGCGCATGCAGGACGCACGGCACCATTCGCGGGCATTTTTAATCCACACTTCCCCATGGCAGTGCGCATCGATTGATTTTACAGCCCTTCGTGTACGAAATGACCATCACCGGGGTATTCGCACCGAATTGGCACAGTGCGTGCTATCTGACTCTGCAAGTGCGTTCGTTTTCGCGTCCTGTATCCCTTTGTTGTCCTGGAGACCCCGATGAAAGTCACACCCCGCGCGTTTGCTGCCCTGTTTGTCCTCGCCGTCCCCTTGCTGGCATCCCCCAGTTTTGCCCAGGGCACCCTGCGCATAGG
>JANYJX010000088.1 GCA_025358355.1 Actinomycetes bacterium
CTCGAACGACGGGACGATCTTGCTGTGGTAGACGCCATAACCGACGACGATCGTGTACGGGACATAGATGAACTTCTCCAGTGTGAGGGACTGGCGACTGGAGAAGAGCGGCGTTGCCCGAGACAGGTCGGTGATAGCGCCGACGGTCATCGACAGCGGCGCCCTGCTGCCGGGAACCGTCAGAGTGACCGTGTCGCCCAGCCGAACCTTGAGGGCCCGTGCGGCCTCGGCGCTGATGCTGGCGCTCTCAGGCGTGATCGTACCGGCGAGCATCCTGATGGTCGGATAGTGAGCCTGGTAGGTCGCGTCGAACGAAAACAGCTTCACCGGTCCGGGCACGCTGCGTCCGCGCGCAGAGATCGAGCCGGCAGCCAGGTCCACGAAAGCCAACGGATCCGCGGCTCGCACGCCGGGGATACGACCGACTCTGTCGGCCAGGACTGGTAGCTGTGCCGGTCGAGGCGCATTTGCACGCACGGGAACGATCGCCTCGCGGGTAGAAATCGTTGCCTCACCCGTCAGGTTGGCGGTTGAAGGCACGTCACGCGTCGCGTTCAGCCGGTAGGTGAATCGACGCGACGCGCCGGCTGCCACGGTCCCGAGGTTGAGCCCGGTGCCCCCGTACCCCTGGGAGAACGGACTGCCGCCACCGACATCCCGGACGGGCTTGCCGTCCAGCGCCGTGGATCCAGGTACGTAGGCCAGAGGTAAGCCTGGACGGTCGCGAACGACGACCTCGTGGGCAGGCGCCAGACCTTCGTTGGTCACTGTCAGCGTCACGATTGTCGTGCCGCCGTCCTTCACGGTGGCATCGGCCAGCTTTCGCTCCAGACGGACGCCGACGCCGAGGGGCGCCGTCAACACGCGCTGAATGTCCAGCGGCAGAGGAGCAAGCGCTCGCTTGGTCATCGACGCACCCGAGCCGTCGATGAAAAAGAGCACCGCGGAGAAGAGACCGACGCCGACCACGACGCCGACCACGGAGGCGAGGCTGCGCCGAGGATTGCGCAGCAGGTCGCGCCATACGTAGCCGGGCAGAGTCATGCCGTCACCCGCCCATCGCGCATCTGCACGGTCGCGTCCATTCGCGCGGCCACTGCAGTGTCGTGGGTCACGATCACGAGCGTCGTGCCTTCCTGCTTGTGCAAACGCAGCAGCAGATCCACAACCTTGTTGGAGCTTTCCGCGTCCAGAGATCCCGTTGGCTCGTCGGCTAGCACCACTCGGGGGCTATGGACGAGCGCACGCGCTACCGCGACACGCTGTCGTTGCCCACCGGAGAGTTGATCCGGGAAACGATGGCCCAATGACCCGACCTCGAGCGCGTCAAGCAGCCTCTGGTCGCGTTCGGGGTCGTCAGCGATACCCGCCAGGACGGCTTGGAGCGCAACGTTCTCCGAGACGGTGAGAAACGGCTGAAGATTGTCGGCCTGAAACACGTAGCCGAAAGACGTCCGACGCAGTTGCGCGCGCGGACGGTCGGGCATTGCGGAGATGACGCGGTCGTCGATCCGAACCTCGCCCCTCGTGGGAAGCTCCAGCCCTCCGAGTATCCCCAGCAGCGTCGACTTGCCGCAGCCACTCGGGCCGATGATCGCCATGCTGCTTTCCGGCGCGATTGCGAGCGTGACGCCGTCGAGAGCGTTGACGCGGCCGGCCGGCGTGTCGTACTCCATCCGCAGGTCGGTGGCCGAGACACAGGCTCCGCCGTTGCGGTGCTGAGCTGTGAAGTGCTGCCGCACGATCGTCAGGCCGCTATCTGGAGTCGTCCGTTGTCGAGGCGTAGCGTCCGTGATCCCAGCGCGGCAATCTCGTCGCTATGGGTGACCAGCAGCACGGCCAGCCCTCGCTCTTCGCAGGCCCGTTCGATGGCGCCCAACACGACTTTGGCGGTGCTGGAATCGAGCTGCCCAACGGCTTCGTCAGCCAACAGCACATCAGGCGCGTTCGCGAGTGCGATTGCCAGCGCGACCCGTTGCGCTTCGCCGCCCGAGAGGCGCCGCGGCAGGTGATCCGCGCGGTCCGCGAGGCCGACCTGTTCGAGGAGCGAGACTACGTGGGCGGAGGAAACCTCGATTCCCGCGAGACGCGTTACGAGCGCGACGTTCTCGGCCGCGGTCAGGAACGGCACGAGGTTCCCTGATTGCAGGACGAGCCCAACCTTGGTTGCGCGCAAGTGGGCCCGTTGCGAGTCAGAAAGGTCACTCACGTCGTTCCCGTCGATGAACACGCTGCCCGAATCGGGACGCAGCAACCCTGCGATCACCGAGATCAGCGTTGATTTGCCGCTACCCGAGGCGCCAACGAGACAGGCAATCTCGCCCCGGCGGAGATCGAGATCGAGATCCCGGAGCACCGGCGTCGTCTCACCCGTCGTCCTGTACGCCTTACTTACCCCTCGTAGTCTCAGCGGGTTGGCTGCCGCTTGGGGCTGACTCATCCTCGAGTCGCCTTCCCTTTGCCGAAGATCTTCGGGAGCAGCCGCGCGGCTTCAGCATCGATGCGGATCGCCTCTTTGCTGGCTTCTGCGAGCCCCGCAGGACTGAGCCGGGTGAAGTTGACGAGGGTCTCGATGTCCTGGTGGCGGCTGGCGCCGAGCGGCTCGTTGCGGATCTGCCCGACGCCGAGCGCGTAGTACTTGTACTCGTTGTTAAGAGCCGTCTTCTTGCCTTCCTCGACCACCAGTACATTGTCGAAGCACCCGAACGGCACGCACTCGCGCGGCTGCATCCTCTGGAACGCAGCCGCATCGCCATCCTCACCGGGCGGCTGAGCGATCGCCCACGGCGGCGTGTTAGCCGTCGGGTTGGCGGGCATCAAGATGCCGGGCTTGGCACCGTCCACGCCGGCGATCCAGGCTTCGTCAACCGTGACAAACCGACCCGCCTCGTACTGCTCGGTGGCGGCCCCGAAATCCCAGATGTTCCCCTTCGTGTCCTGGGCGAAATAGTCAAGGGACTGCTGCACGACCTGCCCCGAGTCGACCGAATGATCGAAGACCGCAACGGTCTTCACGCCGTTGATCACCCGAATCACGTCAGTCACGGTGCTGAGCACTTTGTGCGGCACCGCGCGGTTACCCACCAGCGTCGTGCCATCGCGAACCCATTGTGTGCCGGGCGTGAGCGGAAGCCACCTGTTCGATCCGACTCTCGGATCGACGAAGTTCTTCGCATTGAAGTATCCGCTCGAGAACGTCAACGTCTTCGTCGCTTGAGGCGCCGCCCCGGATCCACACGCCGCTACAAACAGCGCCACAGTCAGGACGAGCACGACGGCAATGAGTGCCGAGACGGCGTGGGCGGACAGCTCGTGGCGGCGTTGTGAGGTCATTCGGGATAGCTCTCTGAGTGGCACTTGCGACCGATACTGGACACCGTTGATGAACGGGAGATGACCAAACACCCGCATCCCAAGATCGCCCAGGATCATCAGGACGGGGCTTGTACGTTCGGAGCTGACCCGCAGAGTCCATATCTGTTTCGGAAGTGTCGGGATCTGCGCTGGCGGATCCCGACACGCGTAAGACCCCTGAAGGGGCTGCTCCGCGCCCCAAGACCTCCAGCGCTGTCGGCCGAGCCTAGTCCTCAGCTGGGTCGAGCAGGATCGGCCCTCGGTTGGCGGCGCAGCGTGCGAGCGCGTCATCCAAGGCCGAAGGGCGCGGCTCTTCGTCTTCCTGCCAGCCTCGGTCGTGGAGGCGCCTCCACATCCTCTAGCCACTTCTCGATCACCTGGAAGACACGTGGATCTCCGCGTCGAGCGAGCCCGCCGGCCGCTTCACCGGCGATGTTTTCCTCTGTCTCGGCGAGCGCTCGGAACAGCGCCTCACGAATCGCCGGCGCATCGACATCGCGTTGGACGCCGATCCCGAACACGGCCCAATCCCGAATGAATGGGTCGGAAGCAGCAGCCGCAGGATTTGTTCGTGCCACGGCGCGCCCCTCGCTCAGCTTCCTTCATCAAGGCCGGGAGGAGCCGCCTGTGTTCATGAGTCAATACGCCGAGGATGTCCAAGCCGCTGCTCTGGGTCGCGGGAGACGGCTCATCGCACCACCGAAGGCGAGCGCAACGGCATCGTCAGTCGGGATCTCCTCGAGCATCGCCTCGATTGCTGCCCAATACTGGTCGGAGTCGACATCGAGCGCGGATCTTGCCTCGAGCAGCTGTGCGAGATAGCGATCCGCGGCTTCCATAGGGCGATCATGCCCGACGAGTACGCTCCCGCGGATCGGATCATGTTGACTCCACAACAGATCACCGAGGCTCGGGCGCGGGCCGCCGCTTCGCTCTCGGCGGCTGGCATCGCGCTCACTTCCGCAGAGCGCGACTCGATTGAGGTTGCCGACTTCGGGCTCTCGCGGCTCGATGAGCTCGGGCTCCAGCTTGTCGTCTACCTGAACACCGAGCGCGTTTGCGCCAAGGAGCTTGTGCTCTTCCCGCACCAGACCTGCCCTGAGCATCGGCACCCGCCATTCGACGGGACACCGGGCAAGGAGGAGACGTTCCGCTGCCGCGCCGGCCTCGTTTACATCTACACCGAAGGCGAGCCGACCCACGGCGCGCCCGCAGCTCGCCTTCCCGAGCACGACCGCGACGCGTTCACCGCCTGGCACGAGACTGTCCTGCGCCCAGGCGAGCAGTACACCATCCAGCCGAACACCCTGCACTGGTTCCAGGCCGGCGACCGGGGCGCGATCGTCTCGGAGTTCTCGACGCAAAGCCGCGACGAGCTCGACGTCTTCACCGACCCGAGGATCGAGAGGACGACAAAGCTCGCCGACGGCTGAGAGTTGCCTGCTAGCCGGATGACGATCAGCATCGCCGGGAAGATGAACAGCCCGGTCGGGACGACCATCTTCACAGGTGCTTTCATCGCCCGCTCCTCGGCAGCGATCCGGCGCCGCTGACGCGACTCCGCCGCCTGCGTCGCCGTCGAGCCCGCGCCGGGCGAGCGCGGCTTCGTCTCCTCTGCGCGGACCGAATCCGGCGCGCCAGAGGAGCCGTTCGGCCTGCCGCGGGCCGAGCGGGCCCGAGATGACGGGCAGCGGCATGGGGGAGTCGTCGGCGCGAGCGCCGCGTTGTCCGACCTCAGATCGAAGGAGCGGTTGTAAGGCTTCCGTTTGAGCCGGCCCGACTATCCTCGTTTGGGATGAAGGTCGTGCTGCCAAACGACACCGAGCTCGAGCTGCCGGACGGCGCCTCGGGGCTCGACGCCGCGCGCGCGATTGGGCCGAAGCTCGCCGAGCAGGCGGTGCTGATGCGCGCGAACGGCGAGACGCGCGACCTACGGCTTCCGCTTGTCGACGGCGAGCGGATTCAGATCCTGACAACGCGCGACACCGCCGACCCCGACGCGCTCTACGTGCTGCGTCATTCCGCAGCGCATCTGCTGGCCGAAGCGGTGCGGCGGCTCTATCCGGGCGTGAAGGTCGCGATCGGGCCGCCGATCGAGAACGGCTTCTACTACGACTTCGACTTCCCGAAGCCGATCAGCGACGGCGATCTCGAGGCGATCGAAGCCGAGATCCTGCGCGAGATCGCCGAGGGCCGCGAGTGGACCCGCGAGGAAGTGTCGCGTGACGCGGCCAGCGCTCGCTTCGCGGCAGAAGGCGAGCCGTACAAGGTCGAGCTTGTCGATACCGCCGCCGGCGACATCTCGCTGTATACGCAGGGCGACTTCACCGACCTCTGCCGCGGGCCGCACCTGCAGAATGCTGCGCCGATCAAGGCGATCAAGCTGACGAGCCTTGCGGGCGCATACTGGCGCGGCGACGAGAAGAACGCGCAACTAACGCGGATTTACGGCACCGCGTTCTACTCGCAGGCCGATCTCGACGGGTACCTCGAACGGCAGGAGCTGGCGAAGGCGCGCGACCACCGCAAGCTCGGCCCGCAGCTCGACCTGTTCCATCTCTCGGAGGAGTCGCCGGGCTCGCCGTTCTGGCACCCGAAGGGCATGGTCGTGTGGAACGAGCTCGAGGATCTGCGGCGTCGTGAGAACCGTGCGCGTGGCTACGACGAGGTCAAGACGCCACTGATCTACGACGTCGAGGTCTACAAGACGTCGGGCCATTTCGAGAACTACCGCGAGGACATGTTCTTCATCCCCGGCGACGAGCGTTCGTACGCCCTCAAGCCGATGAATTGCCCCGGCCACATGCTCTTGTTCGGCAGTCAGCTGCGGAGCTACCGCGACCTGCCGCTGCGCTACGCGGAGTCGTCGACGCTGCATCGCGACGAGCGCGCCGGCGTGCTGCATGGGTTGCTTCGCGTGCGTCATCTCACGCAGGACGACGCGCACATCTTCTGCACGCCGGAGCAGATCGAGGACGAAATCTTCGGCTGTCTCGACTTCGCCGCGACCCTCTACGAGCTGTTTGGGATGGAGGCGCGGTTCGAGCTATCGACGCGCCCCGACAAGAAGCTCGGCACCGACGCGGAGTGGGACTTCACCGAGAACGCGCTCCGTTCCGCGCTGCAACGTCGCGGTATCGAGCACGTCGTGAACGAGGGCGACGGCGCCTTCTACGGGCCGAAGATCGATCTCCACATGACCGACGTCCTCGGCCGCTCGTGGCAGATGGGGACGATCCAGCTCGATTCGCAGATGCCGAAGAAGTTCGGGCTCACGTTCATGGGCGCTGACAACGCCGAGCACACGCCGTATGTCGTGCATCGCGCGCTCCTCGGCTCGCTTGAGCGCTTCATCGGCATCGCGATCGAACATTACGGCGGTGCGTTCCCGTTCTGGCTCGCTCCGGTTCAGGTGCGGCTGATCCCTGTCGCCGAGCCGCATCGCGCCGCCGCCAACGCGTTGCGTGCGCGCATCACCGCCGCGGGTTTCCGTGCTGACATCGACGAGCGCGACGACACGCTCGGCAAGCGGATCCGCGACGCAGAGGTCGAGAAGGTGCCGTACACGATCGTCTACGGTGACCGCGAATCAGACGAGTCGCTCGCAGTCCGCGAACGAGGCGGCGGCCAGTCGACGAAGTCGGTGGATGAGCTCTTGACCGAGTTTGCCGCTCTAGTTGCTAAGGTCTAGACCTGCCAAGCAGGAGCGGACCCGCCCCTCACCTCCCAGACACACGTTCTTGGGGGTCCAACCGAGTCGACGACCGACGAGGGCCCGGGCCGCTGCTTGCAGCGGCTTTTGTCGTTCTGAAGGAGGAGTTTCGTAGCTTGGTGAAGAGTCTTTGAGACCCAGACGCCGCCCCGAGGACAGGACCCGTCCTGTCGTCCAGCAGGATCGGATTAACGAGCAGATACGTGTTCCCAACGTGCGGCTCGTCGATTCGGACGGAGCGCAGATCGGCATCAAACCGACGAGCGAGGCGCTGGAGTACGCGTTCGGGAAGAACCTCGACCTCGTCGAGGTGGCCGCGGGCGCCGATCCACCCGTCGCCCGCGTCATGGACTACGGGAAGTACCGCTACGAGCAGGAGCAGAAGGCAAAGCTCGCGCGCAAGCACCAGCTGCAGATCCTGATCAAGGAGATCAAGCTCAGACCGAAAATCGGAATCCACGACTACGAGACGAAGAAGGGCCACGTCGTCCGTTTCTTGCACCAGCGGGCGAAGGTGAAGGTCACGATCATGTTCCGGGGGCGGGAGAACCTTCATCCGGAACGGGGCCGCGACCTGCTGCTTCGTCTCGCCGAGGACGTCAAGGAGCTCGGGCAGATCGAGCAGCCACCGCTCCAGGACGGCCGCAACATGGTCATGGTTCTCGGGCCGACCAAGAACGCAGGAGTGAAAACAGATGCCAAAAGTGAAGACGGGGAGCGGAGCGAAGAAGCGCTTCAAAGTGAGCGGAGCCGGGAAGATCCTGCGCCGACACGCGATGAAGAGCCACAACTTGGAGCACAAGACAGCAAAGCGTAAGCGCGGGTTCCGCAAGGACAACCCGGTCGCGGCGAGCGATGTCAAAAACGTCAAGAAGCTCCTGGGGCTGAAGTAGATGCCCAGGGTCAAGCGATCAGTTCACGCGCGCAAGAAGCGCCGCAAAGTTCTCGAGCAGGCCAAGGGTTACTGGGGGCTCAAGAACTCGAACTACACGTACGCGAAGGAGCAGGTCGAGCACTCGCTCGTCTATGCGTACCGCGACCGGAAGAACAGGAAGCGCACGTTCCGGCAGCTCTGGATCATCCGGATCAACGCGGCTGCGCGCGAGCACGGACTCTCGTACAACCGGTTCATCTCCGGCGTGCACGCAGCAGGCATCGAGCTCGACCGCAAGTCGCTCGCCGACATCGCGGTCAGTGATCCGGCGGCATTCGCG
The DNA here is from genome assembly GCA_025358355.1 of Actinomycetes bacterium. Taxonomy (GTDB): domain Bacteria; phylum Actinomycetota; class Thermoleophilia; order Gaiellales; family Gaiellaceae; genus Gaiella. The sequence continues at coordinate 8,281 of JANYJX010000088.1, forward strand.
GCTATTGCTGCTTCCGCGAAAGCGGCATTGGACGCAGGCGCGAAAGCCGCCTGAGCAGCGACCTCCAAGAGCGGTTTCTCCATCAGGCAGACGCCTGCGAGGTGACCGGCTCGCCGCTCTACGCGGCGGTGTGCCGGCGCCTCGCGGCCCTGCCGATCGTCGCCGAGCTTGCACCTGACGACCGGTGGGATCTCCCATTGCGGCTGCTCGGGGCGCTCCACTACATCGCGCTTGCGGAAGAGCTCGACCCGTGGACATCGCCGGAGGCGGTGATCGCCGATCGGCGTGACTGGATCGCCGAGTTCCTCGCGACGCGGCGCGTGCAAACCAACGAAGTGCAGCGGGCTTGGGCGCTCCTGCCGGCGTTCCTGTCCCTGGGCGTGCCGCGGCTGGACTTGCTCGAGCTCGGGCCGAGCGCTGGGCTGAATCTCGTGTGGGATCGGTACCGATTCCGCTATCGGGGCGGGTCGTTTGGGCCTGAAGATGTGGCTCTCGAGCTGGCCCTCGAGCTTGAAGGGGAGGAGCGGGCTCCGGTTCCGGCCGAGTTGCTGAAGCGGTCGGTCGAGGTCGTGCGGCGGCGTGGAGTCGACCTCGAGCCAGTGGATGCTGCGACAGACGACGGCGCGCGCTTGCTCAAGTGCTTTGTCTGGGCGGATCAGCGGGATCGTCTGGAGCGGTTCGATCGCGCGCTCGCCGTGCTCCGCGTCGATCCGCCCGAGTTAATCGCGGGCGACTACGTCGACCTACTGCCGTCGCTCCTGCGCGATCGCGTGGACGGTGCACTGACCGTCGTCTACCAGACGGCCTCCACGCAGTACCTCTCCACTGACCGCTACGCCGAGCTCCAGGACGCGCTAGCGGCTGCATCGCGACCCTTGGCGTGGATCTCGACCCGGCGCAACGACGAGGAGGAAGCCGGGTTGAGCGGCGGCTACGAGCTCGAGGTTGCCTTGTGGCCCGAGCGCGGGCCGACGCTCGTGGCGCGGACCGGCTACCACGGGCAATGGCTCGAGTGGCACGGAGTCGGCGCGTAGAGTTCCCGACGTGGAAGCTGCCGTCAGAACCGCGCTCGAGACCGACGGCACGATCGACGTCACAACGCTTGGGGCGAAGAGCGGGCTGCCGCGGCGCACCGAGATCTGGTTCCTTTACTTCGACGGCCGCACGTTCGTCACGGGCACCCCGGATCCGCGCAACTGGTACGCGAACGTCCTTGCGCATGACCGGTTCACGTTCCATCTCAAGGAGTCGATCGTCGCGGACTTGCCGGCGCGAGCGGTCCCGATCCACGACGAGGTAACCCGGCGTTGGGTGTTCTCACAGCCTCACCGGTGGAACGAGTGGTACCTGTCCGAGGCGCCGTTCGAGGATCTCGTGGCGTCGGCACCGATGGTCGAGGTGCTCTTCGACGGCGCCGTCGAATGATCACGTCGCGCGACAACGCGAAGCTCAAGCTCGTACGCGCGCTCCAACGCAAGCAGGAGCGCGACGAGACCGGGCTGTTCGCCTGCGAGGGGGAGGATCTCGTCGATGCGGCGGCCGCAGCCGGGATCGAGCCGGTCGAGCTGCTCGTGGCCGGCGAGAACGTTGAGCCGGAGCTGCTGGCCGCGATCTCGACGCTGGCGCATCCGCCACGGGCGATCGGGATCTATCGCGCGGCTGATCTGCCGCGCGGCGCGCGCGACACCGTGCTGGCGCTCTGGCAGGTGGGTGATCCGGGCAACGTCGGGACGCTATTGCGGACGGCCGACGCGTTCGAGGCTGGTGTCGCGCTGTCGCCTGGCTGCGCGGATCCGCTTGGGCCAAAAGCCTTGCGCGCTTCGGCCGGGGCCGTGTTTCGCGTACCGCTCATCGCGTGGGACGAGGTTCCAGGCCGGCGCGTCGCGCTTGTCGCCCACGGTGGGGCTGCTCTCTCCGACCTCTACTTCGAGCCGCCGGTAACGCTGTATCTCGGCGCCGAGCGCCGAGGCCTTCCGGAAGATCTCATCGCGGGCTGCGAGCGGGCGACGATTCCACTACCGGGCGCGGCCGAGTCGCTCAACGTCGCTGCAGCCGGCGCGATCGCGCTCTACGAGCTTTCGCGGCCTGGCTAGCCGAAGCCGCCGCCTCCACCTCCGCCGCCACCGCCGCCACCGCCTGAGAAGCCGCCGCCGAACCCGCCAGAACCTGACGAGGGTGGCGCAAGCGCCGAGCCGAAACCGGACGCAAGGTCGCTGATCGCGAAGGCCGAGAGGCCGGAACCAAGCCCGACGTTGGGCGAGATCCAGTAGATCGAGCTCGCGTCGTGGAACTCGGCCGGCATCGCGAGATGCGCGGCTTGTAAAACACGGTCGGCGATCCCAAACGCGATCCCGTAGACGAGGTAGCGCTCCCACAACTCGAGCGTCGCCGGCGCGGCCTCCTGCAGGCGCGGGAAGTCGGTGAGGTAGTGACGGAACGCGTCCCAGCGCTCTGCCTCTGCCTCGGCGTCGGCCGAACGGCGTCGCCACAGGCGGCGCTGGGCAAGGCCCACGAGCAGAAGTGCCGCGTTTACGAGCGCGCACGCTCCGAGCGCGACGAGCACGACATCGCGCCAGCGCGGATACACGGGACGCCAGCCGCTGATCCCGATCCACAGAAGGAGCCCGCCAGCCGCCGCGAACGCGAGCAGCCCGATCCCGAGCGGCACCGCGCCAGCCGAGATGAACCACGAGCGCCGAATCGTCTCGCCGTCGATTGCGTTCTTGAAGTCGGTGAAGCGTGGCGCCATCGCCGTGCGATCCGCCTCGATCTTCTCGCGGAACGCGGACAGCCGCGCGCTCCCGGTACCGAGGACGTCGTCAACGACTGCCACGACCTTCTCCTCCCACGGCTCGAGCTTGTCGGGTCGCGTGCCGCGCGAAAGCTCCAAGTCGGCGAGCTGCTCCTTGTGTAAGCCGCCCCAAGTTGAGCGCTCGGTGGTCGCGTGCTCCGCTTTGTAGACCTTGCGCCGGATCAGGTCGAAGAGCGTGGCCGTGAACTCGAGCGACCCGGCTGTGCCGCCTTGCTCGAGCAGCCGCGGCACGAGCGCGGGAGCGGTATCGGTCGGCGGTTCCTGCTCGTACTCGCGGTCGTACGAGGTTTTGCGCTCTCGGCCGTAAAACCACCAAACGCCAGTCAGGACGAGGCCCGCGGGAAGGAAACCGAGCGCGAGCAGCGCGAGCAGGGTGCGCAACACGTGGCGCTTGGCGTTGTCGATGCGATCGTGGTCGCGCTGGTACGCGGCCGCATCGGCTGACTCCGCGGCAATGAGCTTCGCCAGCCCGTTTCCGGCAACGACTTTCATCCCGGCGGTCGAGGTGAACGCGCCGCGCGGGATCACCGTGCGAAGCTCGACGAACTGATGCGCCGGGACGTTCAGCGACCGCAACGACGCAACCGGCCCCGCCCGCGTGACATCGCCGCGGACGTACACAGGGTGGCCCCAGAGACGCACGATCCGGCCCGGCGCGGTCAGTGTCGCGGTCAGCCGCGACAGCCCAACCGTCCACTGCTTGCCCCACACTTGGAGATTGACGTCGACCACGTCGTCATAGGCGACGGCGAGCCCCGACAGCCGGTAGTCGACATGGAACGTGCGGGCTTCGTCGAGCGCTTGGAAATGCCAAACGATCGAGACGCCGCTCGAGGTTCGCGCGACTCCGAAGGCCCCGGGCGTGAGGTCAGGCTGCTTCTCGGCCGAGCCGTTCGGCGTGTCCGGCTGCCCATTCTCGGAGACGGAGATCCGGTCGATCGTCTCGCCGGCTCGGAGTGGGATGTCGCGGTAGCCGAAGGTGAAGCGGCCACCAAACTCCACGGTGATCGACTCGTCGACGACGAGTGCGCCATCGCGTTGGACGACGACTCGTACCGCTGCGTCCGGCAGCGAGTAGGACTGGGCGCCAGCCGGGGAGGCGGCGACGAGCGAGAGAAGCGCGACCGCAGCAGCGGCCGCGAGCCCGAGCCGGCTACGCAGCGGGCGTGTCACTCGGCGCTGCGGGCTGGTCGCCCGAGCTGGCCGGCGCTGGATCGGCAGGCGCGAAGCTGACCTGCGGCACCTCGCGCTCGGCAGCCTGCGTGACTTCGAAGAACTCGCGCTTCACGAACCCGAACGAGTTCGCAAGGATCACGGCCGGAAAGGTCTGGATCGCGTTGTTGAAGGTCAGCACCGTGTCGTTGTAGACCTGGCGCGAGACCGCGACCTTGTTCTCGGTGTCGCTCAGCTGGCCTTGCAGCTCGAGGAAATTCTGGCTTGCTTTCAGATCGGGATAAGCCTCGGCGACGGCGAACAGCTTGCCGAGCGCCTGCCCGAGAATGCCTTCCGCCTGCCCTGTCGCGGCCGGACCTTTTGCCTGCTGGGCTGCGGTTCGGGCGGCGGTGACGGCTTCGAATGTTCCGCGCTCGTGTGCTGCGTAGCCCTTCACGGTCTCGATCAGGTTCGGGATCAGATCCCAGCGCCGCTTGAGCTGCACCTCGATCTGGGCCCAAGCATTGTCGACCCGGTTCCGCGAACGGACGAGGCCGTTGTACATCGCGATGACCCACACGACCAGAAGGACGAGCACCGCGACGATGCCGAGGACAACCCAGATCACGGCACCAGCCTACGGGGAACGGCGGCATCTGGCAATGTCGAGGCGCTTCGTTAGGGTTCAGATGTGGGAGACAACCTGGATCGGCGAGGCGTTGCGCGTGCAGCCGGACTGCTCGTGGCCGCCCTTGTGCTGGCGGCGTTCATTCTTGGCGGCGCTCAGGCTGACGGGACGCGAGCCGCGGCCGGATTCGATGGCCCGCAGCTCACCGTCGACTACGCAACATTCGGCGCGCAGTCGGTTCTCGCCCTGACCGTCGACCTGCAGAACCAGTCGGGCTCGACGGACGGCCTTCCCGTCGCGGCGGGGCTGCAGATTGCTGTTCCGACCGGCTTTCAGCTCGATCTGACGAAGCCGCCTGGCACGAAGATCGGCGATTTGAGCGCAGGCATCGCCAGCGCGACAGACGGATCGGGCTTCGCGTTCGCTGACGGATCGATTGCGGTCGACGACCCCGCGACCTACGCAGGTGACCCCGTCGCTCAGACGTGCGCACCAGGCGTGCACACGGCGGTGTGGCGCGCGTCGCTTTCGGTGATCGGGCAGCTCATCTCGGTTCCGATCGCTGTAGACGCGACGACCGATCCTGGCGCACCAACGGCGTACACGATTCGGATGTGCCCGCTCCGTGGGCCGTCAGTTGCGCCGCCGGCTGGCATGACATTCATTCTTCTCTCCGCGATTCTCGTGAACGAGGTGACGGCGCCTGTTCCGCCGGCGGTGTACACGTGGAGCGCGCTTGTCACTCCGGCGAAGGGCTTCGTTGCCGATCCGACCGCAACGTTTGAGCTGCGCGCGATCTTGCCGTTGCCGCAGACGCTCAGCCTCGGCGCGCAGTACGACCCGAAGACGAAGTCGGCGGTGCTGAGCGGCAAGGCGTCCGCTGCTGGCAAGCCGACGGTCGGCGCGGTCGTTTCGCTCGTTTCCCACGACCGGAAAGACAGGACGACCGAGCTTGGCAGCGTGCGAACCGACGCGGCTGGCGTCTTCCGTGTGCGGCGATCGGTCGACCGACCGGTCGACGTGCTGGCGTCGATCGCCCCGTCGACGGGGCCCTGCACCACTCCGTCGACAGCACCCGGCGGTTGTCTGAGCGAGTCCACCGCGAGCCCCAAAGCGACCTCCGTGACAGTGATCGTGCCGCGGAAGAAAGACGCGAAGCTCGTGCTCTTGCCTCGTGACCAAGCGCTTGCGCGACGAAGCACGCTCGGCGTCGGCGACGTTCCGAGCAACTGGATCGACGTGGCCGGCCCGTCGGGGCCGTGTCCCGGGTTTACGCCGAATCTGAAGTCGTTCACTGTGAGTGGCCAGGCCTTCTCGCACTCGTTCCTCTCCGCCGACCAGGCAGCGATCGCGTCGTCCACCGCGTCCGTGTACGCCGACCGCCAGAGCGCGACGACCGCGTTTGTACGGCTTGCGCTGCCTGCCGCTGTGCGGTGTGAGGCGAAGAGCGTCGGCACTAACGGCGCGGTCTCGGTCGGGCCGCTGTCGTTCCCGAAGGTCGGTGATGTGGCCCGCGCATTCCGCGCGTCGATCACGATCCCGCAAGGCATCGTCAACCTGGACATCGTGTTCGTGCGCGTCGGGCGAGTCGTGATCGAGCTGGATGTCAACTCGCTCGGAATGGCTGAGGACGGGCTCGAGGCCGCGCTGGCTCGCCGGCTCGCGTCGCGGGCGCGAGGGCAGTAGCGATCGCACCTTCGGTCGCGCGCGACTAGCTGGCGCGGCGGCAGACGAAGATCATGTCCTCTTCGTCCGTGTAAGGCCGCCGGTCGAACCAGCCGTAGGTTGCTTCGACCTCGAGCCCGGCCTGGTTGAGGAGCGCGAGCCATTCGGGCATGTCGAGCCAATGCAGCGCCATCGTCGCGGTTGAGTCACCGCTGTGGACGGTGAGGGTAAGTGTTCGCGCCGTCTCGTCCCAGTCGGCGCGCTCGAAGATGCCAGGCTCGCGCTCGATCCAGCGCGCGTGTGTCTCGTCGATGTCCTCGCGGCCGGGGGCGAAGACGTCGAACGCGAAGCGGCCGCCTGGCGCGAGAAGCGAGCAAGCGCCGCGTAGCGCGCGGAGCTTCTCGGCCCCGTTCGGCATATGAAGCAGCGAGCGGAACGGGCAGATGACGAGGGGGACCCGCTCGGTGACGGGCGGCTCGCGGAAGTCGCCGACGCGAAAATCGACGCGCTGATCGACGCCAAGCTCGCGGGCGCGCTCGGCGGCGACCGCGAGCATCCCGTCGGACTGGTCGACGCCGATCATCGCGATCCCGGCCTGCGCGATCGGCAAGGCGATCCGGCCGGTGCCAACCGCTAGCTCAACGACAGGCCCGCCGGTTTCCCTAGCGAGATCGACGTAGAACTCGATGTCCTCGGTCACAGAAAGCGACCAGGGGTCGTAGATGCCAGCGATTGAGTCGTACAGGCTGCCCATGCGTCGATTCAATCAGGCTCGATTCGGCCGGGTCTCGCGGTGGAGCGTTTTCCACCGACAGCCCGTGTCGGGCCTGCCTGTTTGGGATTGGCGCCTTCATGCTTCGTTGACAATCGCGGCTCACGATGCAGCCGATGGACAGACGCAAGCGATTGGTGGTAGTGACGACCTCTGCTTTCGTCCTCGCCGCTTTTGCCTTCGGTGCGAGTCATGTAGCGACCTCGTCGCGCCGGAGCTCGTGGAAGCTAGTCAATCTCGGCACCGCGCCCGGCTACAAGATGGCCGACGTCCAGCCATATGGCCTGAACGACCGCGGCGAGGTCGTCGGAACGCTCGAAGAGACCGTGAACGGAAAGCTCATCATTCGCGCATTCGTGTGGAAGAACGGCACGATGACGCTGCTCAAAAACGGGGGCGAGGCAACCGCGGTCAACAACCGGGGCACCGTCATCGGCACTCCGATCGACACTGGCAGCCCCTCGGTCGGCGCCGTATGGAAAGGCTCGCACATCACGGGCCTGGGAACACTGGGGGGAAGTTGGAGCAACCCGCTGGCGATCAACGAGCGCGATCAGATCGTCGGAGATAGCGTGACGGCCAACGGCCAACTACATGCGTTTCTCTGGAACGCGGGAGCGATGACCGACCTCGGGACGCTACGTGGAACGTCGTCTTCATCCGCGATCGCGATCAACACGCGAGGTCAGATCATCGGCACGAGTACGAAACCGGGCGGAGCTACTCGTGGATTCATCTGGCAGAACGGTCGGATGACCGACCTCGGCTCCCTCTTCGGTGCCGACAATCGCCCCGTGGCGATCAGTGACCAGGGCGTGGTGGTCGGCACCATAACGACGCGGCTGGGCAACCCGATCGTTGCCTTCAAGTGGGAGCGAGGACTTCTCACGAATCTCGGCCGGTTCGATGCTCCGGCCTCTCAAGCCCAGGACATCAACAACCAGGGTGTCATCCTCGTCGAAGCGATGTCGGCGTCGGGCAACCCGCAGTCCGCGCTCATCCTCGATCACGGCAAGGCCATCGACCTCGGCTCTCTCGGATGGGGCCTGACGACATTCGGCAACCACCTGAACGACCGAAACCAAGTAGTCGGCTCCAGCTTCACGCGCAGCGGAGGCCGACGGAGTTTTGTGTGGCAGCGTGGCAAGATGACGGCGCTACCGACGTACGACGGGGTCGCACCTCCCTGGGGAGGCGTCTCACAACTCAACGAGCTGGGAGACGTGACCGGCACCGCCTACCCGACGCACCACGTGGCGGGCGTCATCTGGAGGTCGGTGCAACGGTGAACGCCTGCCAACGCTCTCGTCGCGGAGTACTGCTGGACGCGGAGCGCGTCTCGCTGGAATGTTGGCCTTTGGGTTTGACGAGCGGCTTACGGTCGGCTCGTCGCGCTGATGCCGGCTTCCGTGCGACCCAGACGAACTCGCGGCTTGTATCGTCGAATGGGCGGCGGTCGAACCAGCCGTAGAGCGCCTCGATTTCGAGGCCGGCGACATCGATCAGCCCTTACCCATTCCGACCACGCGATCCACCAGAGCGTGACCGTCGACTCGTCCTTCAGCGTGATGCTGATCCGGTTGTCGGGCGGGAAGTAGTCGGTCCGGTGCGGGACACCAGTGTTCGTATGCCACTTGCCATCGAGCTCGACGCCGGCTGCCGCGGCCCGCTCGCGCGCGATCTCGAGCATGGACGACGACATGTCGATCCCGATCACGCGCCGCCCGATAGTCGACGCGACGGGGATCGCGACGCGCCCGGTTCCGACAGCTAGTTCCACGATCGGGCCGTCGGCTTCGCGAGCCAAGTCGACGGAGAACGCGACGTCCTCGGTCATCGGGGCCGACCAGCGTTCGTAGATCGCGGCGAAGCCCGCGTATGGATCCATGCGCCTATTCAAGCGGAGCGCGCCACCCGGGTTGGTACCCTCGCACCCCAATGGACGCGAAAACCCTGGAATCGGACGCTCTCACGGCGATCGCGGCAGCGGACACCACCGACGCGATCGAGACGGTTCGCGTCGAGTTCCTTGGTCGCAAGAGCGCGCTCAAGCAGGCGCTGCGCGAGGTGCGCGACCGTGAGACCGGGATGACGCTCAACGCAGTGCGCGAACGGCTCGAAGCAGCGGTTGACGCGCGCGACGACGAGTTGGCGCGGGCCGAGCTCGATCGCCGCCTCACCACCGAGAAGGTCGATGTCACGCTGCCGGCGGGCGGCGGCGGCCGTGGCCATCTGCATCCGATCACGCAGATCCGGCGCGAAGTGGAGGACATCTTCCTCGGCCTCGGCTACCGGGTCGTCGACGGTCGCGAGGTCGAGACGACGCGCTACAACTTCGACGCGCTCAACTTCCCGGCTGGCCATCCGGCGCGTTCGCCGCAGCAGTCGCTCTTCATCGACGACAAGACCGTTCTGCGCACCGAGACCTCGCCGTCGCAGATTCGGACGATGGAGGCGCAGCAGCCGCCGATCTACGTCGTATCGCTCGGCCGTTGCTACCGGCGCGACACCCCCGACGCGACCCACACGCCGATCTTCCACCAGGTCGAGGGGCTCGTCGTCGATGAGGGAGTCACGCTCGCCGACCTCGAGGGAACGCTCGATTTCCTGCTCAAAAAGCTGTTCGGGGAAGAGCGACGAACCGAGTTCCGCACGCACGATTTCCCGTTCACCGAGCCGTCGATCGAGGCGTACGTGTCGTGCCACGTATGCGACGGAGACGGCTGCCCAGTGTGTCGCCACTCGGGCTGGATCGAGATCGGTGGCGCAGGGATGGTCGACCCGAAGCTGTTCGAGTTCGTCGGCTACGACCCTGAGCGCTACTCAGGCTTTGCCTTCGGCTGGGGGCTCGAGCGGATCGCCGTGCTGCGGCACAAGATTCCCGATCTGCGCGAGCTCTGGCGCAACGACTTGCGTCTTCTGAGGCAGTTCTAGTGAAGGCCCCGCTCAGTTGGCTCCGCGAGTACGTGCGTGTCGACGCGACCGCGCAGGAGATTGCGCGGCGGCTCAACGTCTCGTCGCTGGAAGTCGAACGTGTTCTCGATGTCGGTGTTCCGGACGCAGACGGCAACCTCGCGCGTTTCGCGGTCGGCAAGGTCGTCGAGGCGGTGAAGCATCCGAACGCTGACAAGCTGCAGCTGTGCCAGGTCGATGTCGGCGAGGGCGAGCCGCGACAGATCGTGTGCGGCGCCTGGAACTTCGGCGTCGGTGCGACAGTGGCGGTCGCGCTGCCGGGCTCGACGGTGTTCTCGAAGGACGGCGAGTTGTTCCAGCTGGGCGAGGCGAAGCTGCGCGGCGAGGCGTCCCGCGGGATGATCCTCGCCGAGGACGAGCTCGGCCTCGGCCGCGACCACGCCGGGATCATGTTGCTGCCGGACGGGATCGAGCCCGGCACGCCACTCGCTGACGTGTTGCCGATTCACGACCAGGTGCTCGATGTCACGCCGACGATGAACCGCGTCGACTTGCTCTCGATGGTTGGGCTCGCGCGCGAGGTTGCGGCGCTCTGCGGGGGCGAGCTGCTGCCGATCGATGTTGTCGATCCGCCGATCCGGCATCCGGAGCTTGTTGAGGTCACCGTCGAAGACCCGGATCGCTGCCCGCGCTACATCGCGCGCGTCCTGAAGAACGTCACGATTGGGCCATCGCCGATCTGGCTGCGTGCGCGGCTTTATGCGGCTGGGATGCGTTCGATTTCGAACGTCGTCGATGTGACGAACTACGTGATGCACGTGCACGGCTCGCCGCTGCACGCGTTCGACCGCTCGCTGCTCTCTGGCGGGTGCATCGTCGTCCGCCGAGCGGCCGACGGCGAGGAGCTGCGCACGCTCGACGGCACGCTCCGCAAGCTCGACTCGCGCGATTTGATGATCACCGACGGCGAGAAGTCGGTCGCGCTCGGCGCGATCATGGGCGGCCAGGAAAGCGAGGTCACCGACCAAACGACCGAGGTGCTGCTCGAGGCGGCCAACTTCGAGCCGGTCGGCATTCTGCGTACGTCGGAGCGGCTGGGCTTACGCACCGAAGGCTCGAACCGCTGGGAGAAGGGCGTCGATCCGTACAGCGCCGAGCCGGCTGCGATCCTTGCGACGCGTCTGATCGTCGACCTTGCCGGTGCCGAGCTGACCGGCGCCGCGGACATTCACTCGGGGCTCCCCGCGCGGCCGGTCGTCCGGCTCCGGCCAGAGCGCACCGACCGCATCGTCGGACTCACCGTTGACCCTGACGAGCAGCGCGAGATCCTCGGGCGGCTCGGTTTCGAGGTCGACGACGAGTGGGACGTGACCGTGCCGACGTGGCGTGCGCGTGACGTCACGCGTGAGATCGACGTCGTCGAGGAGGTCGCGCGCGTCGTGCTCGAGCGCGTGCCGCACACGATGCCGCTCAGGCGTTTAGTCGCGGGCCACCTGTCCGAAGATCAGCGGCTGCGGCGCCTCGTCGAGGACATTCTCGTCGGCGCAGGCTTCGCGGAGGCGTACACGTGGAGCCTCGTCGCGACCGATCCGGACTCTCGCGCGATTCTTCTTCCCGCGCCGATGACGTCGGAGCAGGCCGTTCTGCGCACGACGCTTCTCAGCGGGCTCGTCGATGCGGCGCGCGTCAACGTTGATGCCGGCAACGAGCCGATCGCGCTGTTCGAGCTGGCGCGGCTGTATCTCCCGACGGGGGAGCAGCTGCCGGAGGAGCGTTGGCGCGTCGGCGGCATTGTCCAGGGCGGGTTCACGGCAGCGCGGGCGACGGTCGAAACGATCTACGCGGCGCTGCATCTCGAGCTCCGTGTGCGGCGCGCGGTTCTCCCCCAGCTGCACCCGGGGAAAAGCGCTGAGATCGACGCGGGTTGGCTCGGCGAGCTGCATCCGGCGCTACTCGACGGCGAGTGGGGGGTGTTCGAGCTCGATCTCGCGACGCTGTTCGAGCCCATTCCCGAGCGGATCGACTACCAGGACGTGATCACGTACCCGGCCGTCGATCAGGACATCGCGGTGACGGTGGCCGAGGAGGTCGAGGCGGGAGCGATCCGGGATGTCGTAGTCGGGGCGGGCGGCCCGGAGCTACGCGAGGCGAGGCTGTTCGACGTCTACCGCGGCGACCAGATCGGCGCGGGCCGGAAGTCGGTCGCGGTGCATCTCTCGTTCCAGTCGTCCGAGCGCACGCTCTCGGAGGATGAAGCGACCGCGATGAGGGAACAGATCGTCGAGGCGCTAGCGGAACGGTTCGGCGCCGAGCTCCGCGCCTAAACCGGTCAGCCGCGTCGTGAATGTCGAAATGCAAGACCTAAGCCCGCGTAGCTGATGACCTACCTCCGCCGCCGTTGGCCAAATCTCGCAGTCGGTTTCGTGCAAGGACTTGCGGCCAATGCTCACGCGTTCTTCGTGGCCAACAAGCTGTTCTCGGGGTTCAGCATTCAAGGTTGAGAGGTCATACCTTCTTGGGGCGTTCTGCGTCTGGCTCGTAGCGGCTGTCCTGGGAGAACTGACGACGCCTCCGGTGAGGCGAGATCATCTCGCTTTGGGCTGCATGCTCATGAGTGTCGCGAGCGTGGTCGGCATTTCGCTCATTCCAGGCTTGTGGCTGGAAAACTCATTGCGCCGCAGCTTCATAGCCACGGTCTCCTGGCCTAACTGGGAACGGTTGTCGCCGCATGTGTCTTTGAGCTGATCCTCGACCCTCCAGGCAATCGCGCCCTTGGTCGACTCAGACGCGGCGAACCCGACCTGGAGGCCTCACAAGTGTGACGAGGGAGGCGTTCTGCGCTGCAGTCGCGGCTAGAGCACGCGGCCGGCGACGATCCAGCTCGAGCCTTGGCTCGCGATCGGCTCGGTGTCCGAGAGCACCCGCAACACCGTGACCGAGCCTTCGATCTGCTCTTCGTCGAGACGCTCGAAGCAGCGGCGGGCCATTCCCTCCGACACGCCGTAGCCCACACGGCCCGCGCGGAAGACGAAGCCCAGGCTCTCGCGATCGCGCGTCGGATTGATCGGCGCGCAGAGCAAGGCGGCGCGGGAGAGAAGGTCGGAGCCGGAGATCTCGAGGCGGCAGAGCAGCTCGCTCCAGTCGCGCGGAAGCTCGGCAAGCGCAGCGTCCCAGCTAGCCGCAACAGACGGCGCCGCTTCGGCCACGGCCGGAGCCTCGTCACCGACCTCGCCACGCTCGAGGATGCACCAGACGCGATCGTCGTCGAGTCGCGCGAACAGCCGGCTAACCGCTGCGGGCGCCGAAGGTCCGGAGCGCCGAACGTGGATCACGAGCTGATTGCCGGAGCGACCGGCGCCCGCTGAACCGAGGACAACCGCGGCGCGAGGAAGGTCGGACGGCTGTTCCGTCGCCACGGTCAGGCGCACGTCTTGCCAGTCGCGGGGCAGCCTGGCCTCGATCGTGCGCCATTGGTCGACGAGCTTCATCTGGCGTTCAGCATAATGGCGCCCGTGGCTCAGGTCCCCGCAACCGACTCGGGAGAGAAATCGCGCGCCTCTGCGGGCACGCTCTCGGACAAGCGCCTCCGGGAGTTGTTCCGCGAGATGCTGCTGATCCGGCGTTTTGAGGAGAAGGTCGAGGAACGCTTCCGCGCCGGCGATCTGCCCGGTTTCCTGCATGTCGCAATCGGCCAGGAGGCAGTCGCATCGGGCGTGTGCGAAGCGCTCGAGCCGGATGACGTGATTGCGTCGACGCATCGTGCGCACGCGCACACGATCGCGAAGGGAACGCCGGTGAACGCGATCATGGCCGAGATGTACGGCAAGAACGAGGGCTGCTCGCAGGGGTACGGCGGCTCGATGCACCTCTACGACGTGGCGCGCGGGAACATGGGCGCGAACGCGGTCGTCGGCGGCGGGCTGCCCCAGATCGCCGGCGCGGCGCTCGCGTTCAAGCTGCGCAAGGAGCCGCGCGTCGCGGTTGCGTTCTTCGGCGACGGCGCGACGAACACGGGCGCGTTCCACGAGTCGATGAACCTCGCGCAGCTCTGGAAGCTGCCGGTGCTGTTCGTCCTCGAGAACAACGGCTGGGCCGAGTCGACGCCCGCCACGCAGCAGCTGCCGCTTGCGGTCGAAGAGATGGGGCAGCGCGCGGCGGCCTACGGGATGACGGCGATGGAGGTCGACGGCCAGGATCTCGAGGCGGTCGTCGAGGCGACGCGCAGCGCGCGCGACCACGCGGTCTCCGGCCTCGGGCCCGTCTTCATGAACGTGCGTACCTACCGCTTCACCGGCCATTACGTCGGCGATCCGCAGGTGTATCGCGACAAGTCCGAGGTGCGGCAGCTGCGCGAGACGCAGGACCCGCTCGAGCTTCTGCGGGCGCGACTCGGCATGACCGGCGAGGAGTTCGAGCGGATCGACGCGGATGTGATGGCCGAGGTCGACGGCTCGGTCGCGTTCGCGCAGGCCGGTACCGATCCTGATCCGCAGGACGCGCTGAAGTGGGTTTACGCCGAAGGAAGCATGGAACACGGTTCTAAAGAGCCCCTTTCTACGGAGCCCCGTGCCTGAGCTGACCTACCGCGAAGCCGTGCGTGACGCGCTGTCACAGGCGATGCGCGGCGACGACCGGATTTTCATGATGGGCGAGGACATCGCCGAGATGGGCGGCTCGATGGGCGTGACGACCGGCATGGTCGCTGAGTTCGGGTCGGAGCGGATCCGCAACACGCCGATCTCCGAGATCGCGATTGTCGGCGCCGGTATCGGCGCGGCGATCCAGGGGATGCTGCCGGTCGTCGAGATCATGTACGAGGACTTCCTCACGATCTCGATGGAGCAGCTCGTCAACCAGGCTGCGAAGCACCGAACGATGTCGGGCGGCCAGATCAAAGTACCGCTGACGGTGCGCACGCAAGGCGGCGCGGGCTGGTCGCCGGGCGCGCAGCACGCGCAGCAGCTCGAGTCATGGTTCGTCCACGTCCCCGGGTTGAAGGTCGTTTTCGCCTCGACGCCGGAGGATGTGCGCGGCTTGCTGTGGTCGTCGATCTACGATCCGAACCCGGTCATCTTCTTCGAGCACCGCACGCTCTACCCGATCAAGGGCGAGGTTCCTGACGAGATCGTGCCGATCCCGCTTGGCAAGGCGCGCGTGCATCTTGAGGGGACCGATGTGACCGTGATCGCGACCGGCCGACTCGTGCACGAGTCGCTGAGGGCCGCGGAGGAGGCGGAGCAGGACGGCATCTCGGTGGAGGTCGTCGACCCCCGTACGCTGTCGCCGCTCGACTCCGAGACGCTGATCGCATCCGTGCGCAAGACGACGCGCTGCGTCACCGCGCACGAGGCGGTCGTTCAGGGCGGCTTCGGTGCCGAGCTCGCCGCAGTGATCCAGCACGGCGCGTTCGACTACCTCGACGCGCCGATCGAACGGGTTGGCGCGCAGTTCGCGCCGCTCGCGTTCGCGCCCGTCATGGAGAATTTCTGCGTGCCGCACGCGGCCAATGTTCTCGCCGCGATCCATCGAACCCTCGCGAGGGCGTAGGCATGGCCACTGAGGTCAAGCTGCCGCGCCTGGGGCAGGGGATGGAGTCGGGGACGATCGTCCGCTGGCTCAAGGGCGAAGGCGACGCTGTCAAGAAGCGCGAGCCGCTCTACGAGCTCGATACGGACAAGGTGACGCAGGAAGTCGAGGCTGAGGTGGACGGCGTTCTGCTCAAGATCGTGATCGCCGAAGGCGAGGTCGAGGTCGGCACGACCGTCGGCGTGATCGGCAAGGAGGGCGAGGAGTTCAAGCTCGAGCCCGTCACCGCGCCCGCGCTTTCGCCCACAGCCACGGCGCCCGCCGCACCGCCAAGTGGCAAAGAAACACAAGGCGAAACCGGTGGCGTGGCCCCGTCCGAGCCGAGTGTTTCTGAAATACAAACTGATTCGACGGGCGTGAACGGGCGCGTCAAGGCGTCGCCGCTTGCGCGCCGGATCGCGCGTGAGCGCGGCATCGATCTGGCGAACGTCACCGGAACCGGGCCTGATGGTCGTGTGATTGCCGAGGACGTGGAGACGCTAGCCGCCGCGCCCGCGCAAGCCGCGGCCCCAATCGCAGCGCCCAGCGGCGAGATCGAGGTCGTCCAGCTGACCGCGACCCGCAAGACAATCGCGCGCCGCCTCACCGAGGCGTGGACGGCTCCTGTCTTCCAGCTCGGCGTGTCGGTGGACATGACCGAGGCCCTGGCGCTGCGGGAACAGCTCGTCGCGCGGCTCGCCGAGGGAGCCGCGAAGCCGACCGTCAACGACATCCTGACGAAGCTCGCCGGTGTCGCTCTCACGCGCCATCGCGCGGTCAACGCTACGTTCAGAGGCGACACGATCCAGCGCTTCCCGAACGCGCACGTCGCGATCGCCGTCGCTGCGCCGAACGGCCTCGTCGTTCCGGTGATCCGCGATGCCGACAGGCGCACGATTCAGGAAATCGCCGAGGCGCGCACCGATCTCGTCGGCCGCGCACGCAGCGGGAAGCTCACGCTCGCCGATCTCGAAGGCGGCACGTTCACGATCTCGAACCTCGGCATGTTCGGCGTCGAGCAGTTCGTCGCCGTGCTCAACCCGCCGCAGGTCGCGATCCTCGCGGTCGGCGCTGTGAAAGACACTGCGGTCGTTGTCGACGGCGAGATCGACATCGCGCCGATCATGCAGCTGACATTGACGTGCGACCATCGCGCGATCGACGGCGCAGATGGCGCCGACTTCCTGCGAACGCTCGTCGCCCTGCTCGAACAGCCCGCGCTCGCTCTCTGACGCGGTGGCCGTCGTCCTGCGCAGCGGCGGCGCAAGCGACCTTCGCTTTCTGCGGGACATGCTCCACCACGCCTACTACTGGCGCGAGCGCAACCCGGGGGTCGGCGCGGGGCCGGTCGCGCTGTACGTGAAGGGCTGGGGGCGGCGCGACGACACGGCGGTGATCGCGCTCGTCGACGGCTTCCAGGTTGGCGCTGCGTGGTACCGGCTGTTCAAGGCGAGCCAGCCGGGCTTTGGCTTCGTCGACGAGCGGACGCCCGAACTCGCGGTCGCCGTTGTGCCGAGCGCGCGCGGGAACGGGCTCGGTGGCGCGCTCCTCGATGCACTGCTCGACCGCGCACGCGCCAACGAGCATCCGGCGATCAGCCTCTGCGTCGACAAGGACAACTCCGCCGCGATCCACGTCTACGAACAGCACGGCTTCGTACGCGTCTCCGAAGGCGACGACTCGGTGACCATGGTCGCGGAGATCGGGTGAGCCTCGAGGCGCGTCCTCAGGCGCTCCAGCTTGTTGGCGGCTTCATGATCACGCAGGCACTGGGAATCGTCGCGCGAGCCGGGATCGCCTATCTTGTCGCCGAACCTCCTCGAACGGTCGTCGAACTTGCGGCTGAGAGCGGTATCGGTGTCGACGGTCTCGCGCGTGTCGTCCGGGCGCTCGCGAGCGTGGGCGCCTTCCGTACCGAAGACGGGTTGGTACGGAGCACCGCAGTCAGCGACCTTCTGCGCGAGGACGCGCCCGGGTCGATCCGTTCGTTGGCGATTGCGTCTTCCGGTGAGCACCATCAAGCGTGGGGGACGCCTGTCAAAGATCCTCCACGACTGGGACGACTAGCCTCGACGTGCACATGCTTGTCATGCTCGGCGGCCGGGAGCGTACCGAGGCCGAATGGCGGGTTCTCCTCGCACAGAGTGGCTTTACGCTCGATCACGTTGTTCCTGGTGGCCCAGGCACGTTCCTCGAGGCTGCACCGGGCGAACCTGCGCGACTACCATCGGCCGACGAAGCGACTTGAAAGGGTTGAGCGCGAATGGAATGTGATGTCGTCGTCCTCGGGGGCGGCCCCGGTGGGTATACGGCGGCGATTCGCGCCGCGCAGCTCGGAGCGAAGGTCATCTGCGTCGAGCAGGAGCCAGAGCTCGGCGGAACCTGTCTCCGCGTCGGATGCATTCCGACCAAAGCCTGGGTGCAGACCGCGCACGCGCTGCACGACGCGCGCGACACATTCACGAAGCTCGGCGTCGTCGTCTCGGCGCTGACCCTCGATTTCCCGGCCGCGAACGAGTGGAAAGACGGCGTCGTCAAGCAGATGACCGGCGGCGTCGCGCAACTCTTCAAGGCCAACGGCGTCGAGTGGGTCAAGGGTCGCGGCCAGTTCACCGGCCCGAACACGCTTGCAGTCGAGGGCGCGGAGGAGATCACGTTCAAAAGCGCGATCGTCGCAACCGGCTCGTTCCCCGTGCGGCCGCCGATCCCGGGGCTCGACTCTCCTCGCTGCGTCGATTCGACTGGCTTGCTCGCTCAGACAGAGGTTCCGCGCCGGCTCGTCGTGCTTGGCGGAGGGATCATCGGCAGCGAGTTCGCCTCGATCTTCAACCGCTTCGGCTCCGAGGTGACGGTGATCGAGATGCTGCCGACGCTGATTCCGCAGGAGGACGTCGACGCCGCGAAGGAGCTTGCGAAAGCGCTCGGCAAGCGGGGCGTGGCGCTCCACCTCGGCAAGCAGTGCACGGGCGTCGAGGACACGGGTTCCGGGCTGGT
This sequence comes from Actinomycetes bacterium, assembly GCA_025358355.1. Lineage (GTDB taxonomy): Bacteria > Actinomycetota > Thermoleophilia > Gaiellales > Gaiellaceae > Gaiella. The sequence goes on from JANYJX010000088.1 coordinate 26,782, forward strand.
CGTTCACTTCGGGGACGGCGAGTCGGTCGAGGCGGACCTGATGCTCGTCGCGGTCGGCCGCGCGGCGCTCGTGGATCGGATCGGTCTCGAAGCTGCCGGGGTCCAGTTCGAGCGCAAGGGGATCACGACCGACGACCACCGGCGCACCAGCACGGCCCACATTTACGCGGTCGGCGACTGCGCCGGCCACTGGCAGCTCGCACACACGGCCTTCCGCGAGGGCGAGGTCGCGGCCGAGAACGCGTGCGGCCACGAGGCGACGATCGGCAGCCCAGCCGTGCCCCGCCCGATCTACACCGCCCCCGAGATCGCCGGCGTCGGTCTCACCGAAGCTCAGGCGAAGGAGCTACACGGCGAGGAGAACATCGCCGTCGGTCGCGCCCCCTGGGCCGCGATTGCGCGAGCCGTGATGTCCGGCGACACGACCGGCTGGGTCAAGACGATCCACGAGACGACCTACGGTGAGCTGCTCGGGATCGTGATCGTCGGCCCGCACGCCACCGACCTGATCGCCACGGGCGTCGTCGCCCTCGACGCCGAATCGACGATCGAGACGATCGCCGATGGCATCGCCCCGCATCCGACCTACTCCGAAGCGATCAAGGAAGCTGGGCTCGTTGCACTCGGCCGCGCAATCCACCTGCCGCCGAAACGTCGCTAGCGTCGCTGACCCTAAAACGTGAGACCGGGGAGTCTTGGTCTTAGGGGGCCTGTCGGCAGCCGCGGCTCTCGGCTGCGCTGGAGCAAGCGGATCGTGCGGTGGACGCGGCGAAACGCGAACGCGCAAATCGAGTCCAGTAGTCTCCGAAGCAATGGGGAATCTGGATCGTCGCTACGCGCTCGTTGGCTGGTTCGTCTGGAAGCGCGCCAAGCGTCGGCTGCTCGGCGGTAAGCGAAAGAAGGTCGGCCGCGGCAGGAAGTTCCTGCGCTGGCTTGGGGCGATCGTCGTTGTCGCAGGTCTCGCGGCGCTCTGGGCGAAACGCGCTGGCACACAGTCTTGACGCCGGCCGACACGCGACTCGTACGAGCGTCGCTCGATCAGATCCCGCCCGGTGATCCGGCGCCGCCGTACGCGCCAGGTGTTGCGTCGCTTGGGCTGAACGAAGGGTTGAGCGGCCCGTTCCCATCGGCGCTGGCTGCGCTCGAGCGTGTTCTGCCGGAGCTCGGGCGGTATCCGAACCGCGGCTCGTACGAGCTTGTCGCTGCGCTCGCCGCGCGTCACGGCGTTGAGCCGACGCAGGTACTCGTCGCCGCCGGCGCCGACGCGGTGATCGGCTACGTCTGCCAGGCCGTGCTCGAGCCGGGCGACGAGATCGTGACCGCGTGGCCGTCGTTCCCGAGCTTCCTGCGCGATCCGCAGAAGCGTGACGCCGTGCCGGTGACCGTGCCGCTCGCGAACAACCATGTCGACCTTGCCACGATGCGAGCCGCCGTCACGCCTCGCACACGCTTGGTGTTCCTCGCGACGCCGAACAACCCGACCGGGCTGGCGGCGCCGCGCGACGAGGTGATCGCCTTCGTGCGCGACCTGCCGCAGCACGTGTTGCCCGTGATCGATGAGGCCTACTACGACTATCTCGCTCCCTTCGATCGGCTTGATTCGATCGACGATCTCGTGCGAGCTGGCCAGAACGTGCTCGTGTTGCGCACGTTCTCGAAGCTCTACGGGTTGGCCGGGCTTCGCATTGGTTACGGCGTCGGTCCTGCGGAGGTGGTCGCAGCGATGAGGAAGGTTCAGCGCGGCTACGACGTGAGTGCGCCCGCGCAGATGGCGGCGATCGCGAGCCTCGACGACTCTGCCGAGGTTGAGCGTCGGCGTGCTGCAAACAGCGACGCGATTGCCGCGCTCACAGCCATGCTTCGAGCACGCGGGCTCGAGCCGCTCCAAGGCAGCGTGACCAACTTCGTGCTCGTCGAGGTCGGAGCGGATGCCGACGAGCTCGCCGCCGCGCTGCTGCGCGAAGGTGTCGCGGTTCAGTCCGGGACGCCGTTTGGCGCGCCCACCGCACTGCGCATCGGCGCCGGCTCGAGCTCGGATCTCGCGCTGCTCGATGCGGCGCTAGCGTCCCTCGCAACCAGCTAGCAGAGCCGGGACCTCCGGTATCCTGGCCCGACGGGCGCTCGGCGCCCGTCCTTGTATGCGCACAACGCTGAAGAGTCGACTCGGTCGCGGTGCCGATGCAAGCGGCAACGAGACCGGCAACGAGAGTGGCAGTGGCGGAGCTCCGCTCGTTCAGCCGTCCCCGGTCACGATCTATCGCCAGCCCGAGCCGCCGGCCCCGCGCCGCGGCTCACTGGCGCTAAAGATCCTCGGCTGGGCCGCGATCGTGCTCGTGACGTGCGTCGCCGGGATCAGCGGCGGCTACTACCTGTACCTCCACGAGAAGGTCGGGTCGGTGAACGCGAAGTCGTTCGAGGTGAAGAAGGCCGCGCGAAGCCTGCACGTCCCGGTGGCCGGGCAGCCCGCGACGGCGATCGTGATCGGCTACGACCACCGTGTCAGCGACGGGAAAGGCGCACCGTCGCGCTCGGACACGATCATGCTGATCCGCGCCGACCCGCGCTCGAACACGATCTCGCTGCTCTCGTTCCCCCGTGACATGCGGGTCGCCATTCACTGCCCGGGCAAGCTCTCGTTCCCGGCGAAGATCAACGCCGCGTACGCCTACTGCGGCCCGTCGGGCACGCTCGCGACCGTCAAGGCGCTCACGGGTCTCGACATCAATTACTTGATCACCGTCAACTTCCGCGGGTTCATGCAGATCGTTGACAAGCTCGGTGGCGTCTACGTCGATATCGACCGCCGTTACCTGAACACGCACAGTGGCCCGAGCGGGTACGCGACGATCGACCTCCAGCCTGGCTACCAGCTGCTCAGCGGCGGCAACGCGCTCGACTTCGTCCGTTTCCGCCATACCGACTCCGACTTCGCGCGCGTCGCCCGGCAGCAGCTGTTCGTGAAGGCGTTGAAGGATCGCGTCGGTTCGTCGATCTCGCTCAGTTTCCTCGCGGTGAAGATGCCGCAGGTGGTTAACGCGATCACGAAGAACACCGAGGTGGCGCAGGGCGGTGGCAGGAAGATCACGCCGAAGACCGTGCTCTCGTACGCGTTCTTCGCCTACGGGTTGAAGCCTGGTCATGTCTTCCAGTCGAAGATCGAGGGCCTCGAAGGCTCATCTGATCTGACGACGACGCAGGCGAATGTCGATACTGCGGTGCAGCAGTTCATCCACCCGGATGTCCAATCGCCGAACAAGGCGACGGCCGTTGCGCTCGGCGAGAAGCCGAAGGAAAAGGCGCCACCCGCGAACCAGACGACGATCACGGTCCTCAACGGGAACGGGGTCGCCGGCTCCGCCACAACTGCCGGCGCGCTCCTGAACCACCGCGGCTATCCGATCCTGACGCCGCCCGGTGCCGTTGCCGCGAATGCTCCGGCGATCGGCGCGACGAAGCAGTTCGGCTTCTTCCGTTCGAAGGTCTACTTCGACCCGAGTCAGCGTGGCGCGCGCCCGGCGGCCCGGCAGGTCGCGAACCTGTTTGGCTCGGCTGACATTGCGCCCGCGCCGCCGGCCATCAAGCAACTGAGTAGCGGCGCGATGCTCGTGGTCGTCGTCGGCCAGACGTTCCACAGCACGCTTGCGCAAGCGCCGATCGACCAGACGCCGCAGCGCCAACCGGCGGTCGTGCTCCCGGGCACCGGTGGGTCGATTGATCTGCTGCGGCCGCTCCAGAGGAAGGTGCCGTTCCGTTTGATGGCGCCGACGGTCGTCGAGAGCTCGTCGTTCGTCGATCACGAGCGCCCCGCGCGCCTGTACTGGATCAATGGACGCGGGCACGACAAGGCGGTGCGGCTCGTCTTCCGGCTCGGCGGTGGCAACCGGTACTGGGGCATCGAGGAGACGAGCTGGAACAACGCGCCGATCCTTGGCGACCGGAACTTCCATCGCGTGCTCAACGGCCGCCATTTCGACCTTTACTACAGCGGCCCCCACCTGCACATGGTGGTGCTGCGCCGCGGCCCAGCCAGCTACTGGGTCGTGAACACGTTGCTCGACGAGCTGTCGAACGAGACGATGCTCGCGATCGCGAAGGGCCTGCGTCCCGTCAACCACATCAAGCAGTAGGTTTCGCCACCGATGTCCAAGATCGCCGTATTCGGGGCCGGCTATGTCGGCCTGGTGACCGGGGCGGCGTTCGCCGACCTGGGGCACGAGGTCGTCATCCGCGATGTGCTGCCCGAGCGGATCGAAGCGCTACGCGCGGGCCGCGTGCCCATCCACGAGCCGGGCCTCGACGAGCTGCTCGCGCGAGCCGGCGACCGGTTGCGTTTCACGACCGATGTCGCTGAGGCAATCGACGGCGCCGAGTTCCTCTACGTCGCGGTTGGCACGCCGCCGACCTACTCCGGTGACGCCGATCTGTCGGCTGTCTGGACTGTCGTCGATGAGCTGCCCGCCGACACCGGCAACGCCGTCGTCGTGATGAAGAGCACGGTCCCGGTGGGCACCGGAGCGAAGGTACGCAAGCGCCTCGACGGCCGTGGTCTCACCCATGTTGGCTACGCGTCGAACCCGGAGTTCACGGCGGAAGGCACTGCGGTGCGCGACTTCATGCGACCCGACCGGATCGTGATCGGCGCGTTCCGCGATGCCGATGCGGATGCCGTCGCCGAGCTGCACAGCGGGATCGACGCGCCGATCGTTCGCTCCGACGTCGCCTCCGCCGAGATGATCAAGCTCGCGGCGAATGCAGCGCTGATGACGCGGATCTCGTTCATCAACGAGATCGCCAATGTGTGTGAAGCGACGGGCGCGGATGTCGTCAAAGTGGCCGAGGGCGTGGGTCTCGATCAGCGGATTGGCAAGAGCTTCCTGCGCGCTGGGATCGGCTACGGCGGCTCGTGCTTCCCGAAAGACTCGCTCGCGCTGAAACAGCTGGCGGCAAACTCCGGTTACCACTTCCAGCTGCTGAATGCCGTGATCGAGGTGAACGAGCTGCAGAAGCGCCGCGTGATCGCGAAGCTCCAGCGCCATCTCGGCTCGCTCAGCGGGAAGACGGTTGCGCTGCTCGGCCTCGCGTTCAAGGCGCACACCGACGACATGCGCGAAGCCCCGTCGATCGTCCTCGCGGGACGCCTGCTCTCGGAAGGCGCGTCGGTGCGCGCGTGGGATCCCGTCGCGGATGGCAGCGGGCTTGCCGGCGTCGAGATCGCCGCGACACCCGAGGCGGCGCTGGCCGGAGCGGATGCAGCTGTCGTCGTCACCGAGTGGCCGCAGATTGCACAGATCGACTGGCCCACCGTGGCGTCGTCGATGCGGAACACGCTGCTCGTCGACGGTCGCAACATGCTCGATCCGGAGACGCTGCGCGCGGCCGGCTTCACGTACGAAGGCATCGGCCGTGCCGCCGCCGAACCTTCCTCCTGATGGAGGCGATCATCCTCGCGGGTGGCAAGGCCGAGCGGCTCGGTGACGCTGGGCAGGGCAAGCCGAAGGCGCTCGTCCCGGTCGCGGGCAAGCCGCTCGCCGCGTACCAGGTGGGCCGCCTTCAGAGCGTCGGTGTCGACCGTGTGATCGTCAGCTGCGCCGCTGGGCAGGAGAAGCTTTTCCGCAGCGAGCTGGCCGGCCTCGGCGTCGAGATCGTCGCCGCAGGTGAGCCCGAGCGGCTTGGCCGCGGCGGCGGCATCCGGTTCGCAGCGGAGCAGCGAGTCGAGCACGGCGATGTGTTTGCGCTCAACGGCGACGAGCTGATCGATGTCGATCTCGCCGGCCTGCTGGCGCGCCACCGCGAGACCGGCGCCGCCGCGACGATTGTCGTCGCGCAGCCTTCGTCGCCGTTCGGTGTCGTCGCGGTGGCCGACAACGACGTCGTCACCGGCTTCAGCGAGGGCGGGCGGGTCCCGTATTGGGTCAACTGCGGCGTCTACGTCCTCGGCCCGGAAGCCCTGGCCCGTTTCCCGGAGCGCGGCGACCACGAGTCGTCGATCTTCCCGGAGCTCGCGATCGAGGGGAAGCTACGCGCATTCCGCCACCACGGCATGTGGCTCACCGTGAACACCCCGAAGGACTTGCGAAAGGCGGAGGATCATGTCGCGAACCATCCGGAATGGCTCGGGAAATGACCGCTAAGAGCCCATTTTCGTTCGACGCCCGCCGCGTCGACAAGCCGTGGGGTTACGAGCTGATCTGGGCCGATACCGAGCGCTACGTCGGCAAGCTCCTGTGCGTGCGTGCGGGCCAGGCTCTCAGCCTGCAGTACCACGAGCGGAAGGACGAAGCCTGGCTCGTCCAGAGCGGGCGAGCGTCGCTCGAGCTCGGCACCTTCGGCGACGACAGCTCGATGCACACGGTCGAGATCACCGAAGGTGACGCGTTCCGCTGCCGGCCGCTGACGGTGCATCGGATCACGGCGATCGAGGACACGATGATCCTCGAGGTCTCGACGCCCGATCTCGACGATATCGTCCGTCTCGAAGACCGCTACGGCCGGCCCGAGCGCGACCTCTAGCGAACCTCCAACGGGATGATCGCGCATTGGCTGGGCGTGATGGTCAGGCCCGCCGGCTCATCCTGTTGGAGGTTCTACCTCCCACCGCGTTTTCCTCAATGCAGGTGCCGTTTTTGTCGATAGCGTCGCCGAGGTGCTGCGTTCCCTGGCATATCTCGGATCGGCGGCTGCCGTAGTGGCGCTGCCGATCGCTGGGCTGCTCGAACGCGGGCAGCCGTTGCGCTCCAGCGCGATCGCGGCTGGAGTCGCTTCCGCCGCTGCGCTGTTCGCGCTTGTGAGCCTTCGGCTGCATCGTCCCGCGGAACGCGGGCCATGGCGGCTCATCGCTCTTGCGTTCGCCGTTCTCGGCACCGGCGTGGCTGCACGCTGGGTGTACGTGGTGCACGGCGGCCACTCGCTGCCGTTCTCCTCGCGCAGCCTTGCCGCCGCAATCGCATATCCGATCCTCGGCATCGCGTTGTTCACGTTCACAAGGCGCCGGACCGCCGGGCGAGATTGGGCTGGCGTCATCGATGCAACGTTGATCACGATCGGTGCGGCGGTAGCGTCTTGGACCTTCATCATGGCGCGGATCTGGGACGTGAGCCCGTCCTTGACGTTGGGTTCTGCGGTTGCGCTCGCGCATCCGGCGGCGACCGTGGTGCTGTTCGCGCTGGCGGTTCGCTTCATCGTCACTGGCGGGCACGGCGGTCGGGCATACGTCCTGCTCGCGGTCGGCTCGACGCTGCTGATCGCCGCCGACGCAATCGACTCGCTGGGCACGATTCGCGGCTGGTTCACACCGGGAACGGTGCTTGACTCATTCGGGCTGGTCGGCATCGCTCTCGTCGGCCTAGCTGCGCTGGACAGCTCGATGACTCGGCTGACCGAATCGGTCGACGATCCCGATCACCGCGTTTCACGGCGCGGCCTGGCGCTGCTCGCCGTCGCCGCTCCGGTCGCGCCGGCTCTGGTGGCGGCCCGCGCTCTCGGAACCGTCACGCCGACGACGATCATCGCTGTTGCCGCTGCGGTCGCAGTAGGCGCGCTTGTAATCGCGCGCAGCGTTGCGCTCGTGAGTGGTTACGAGCGAGCGCTGCGGCTCGAGCATCTGCTGCGCGATGGCGCGCCTCGCTTGGTCGTTGCGCGCACACGAGAGGAGATCGCCGCAGTCACGACCGAGCTTGCGACTGCGCTCGTCGGCGGCGGGCGCGAGGCATTCGTTGACTTCAACCTTGGCGTGTCGCCGCCGACGGATGTAAAGGACGTGCTCGTCGTCGGTGGCGGCGAGACGGGCAGCTGGCTCCGTGGCGAATATCGCCAGGCCGGTGTTCTCGGACGCGTCGGTAGCGCGCACACACTGGTCTTCCCGATCGTCGTCAAGGATCGGGCAGCCGGCATTCTGCGCGTCGCGGCACGGCGTTCGCCGTCGGCTGCGCTGAGGGATGCGCTGCTGACGCTCACCGCGCAGGTCTCGGCGGCGCTCGAAGGCGCCGATCGCGCCGATGACATCCTCGAACGGCGTAGCGAGGCGCGGTTCAGGTCGCTGGTGCAGAACTCGAAGGACTTGATTGCGGTGATCGAGCCCGATCTCACGATCCGCTTCATCACGCCGTCGGCGCGCTCGATGCTGGGCTTCGGCCCGAACGAGCTCGTCGGCACGCGCCTCGACACGCTGCTCCATCCGGAGGAGCTCGAGCAGACGACCGCGCTCGTCCGCGAGCAGGCGAAGGCCGGTGGCAGTGCCGAGTTCGAGTTCCGGCTGATGCAGAAGGACGGCGAGTGGCGGACGGTGGAGGGCGCGATTGCGAACCTTCTCGATGACATCTCGGTGCGCGGACTGGTGCTCACTGCGCATGACGTCACCGATCGGCGGCTGCTCGAGACCGAGCTCGCGCGCCAGGCCTTCCACGACTCGCTGACGGGGCTGCCGAACCGCGCGCTCTTCTCCGACCGCGTGACGCACGCACTCGACCGCGTCGGCCGGACGACCCGCAGCGTCGCGGTGCTGTTCATCGACGTCGACGACTTCAAGACCGTGAACGACAGCCTCGGACATTCGATGGGCGACGAGCTTCTTGTCGCGGTCGGCGGTCGGCTGCGCGGTTGCTTGCGCGCTGCAGACACAGGTGCACGGCTCGGCGGCGACGAGTTCGGAGTTCTGCTCGAAGATGTTGGCGGCGTCGGCGCGGCGATCGAGGTCGCCGAGCGGATTCTCGACGCGCTCCGCCGGCCGGTTGTGCTGACCGACACAGAGCTCCTCGTCCGCGCCAGCATTGGCATCGTCGTCGGCCGCTCCGGGCAGACCTCCGGCGAGCTGCTGCGCAACGCCGATGTCGCGATGTACAAGGGGAAGCGGCAGGGCGGGAACTGCTTCGAGGTCTTCGAGCCGGCGATGCATGCCGCGGCTCTTGCGCGTCTCGAGCTGAAGGCCGACCTCGAGCGGGCGCTTGCGAACAACGAGTTTCACCTCGTCTACCAGCCCATCGTCGAGTTGGGCGACGGCTCGATCTCGGGCCTTGAGGCGCTGCTGCGCTGGACGCATCCGACGCGCGGGGCGATCTCACCGGTCGAGTTCATCCCGCTCGCGGAGGAGACAGGGCTGATCCCCGAGATCGGTCACTGGGTGCTCGAACGAGCTTGCGAGCAGGCCGTCGTATGGCAGGCGACGATTCCTGCCGGTTCGCGGCTTTCGATAAGCGTCAACCTCGCAGGCCGGCAACTCCAGAGTGCCGGCCTGATCGGAGAGGTGACCGAGGTCATCAACCGGACGGGAATCGACCCGCACGACCTGATGCTCGAGATCACCGAGAGCACACTGATGGACGAAGTCGAGCTCGTCGTCACCCGTCTTGCGGAGCTGAAGCGGCTTGGCGTGCGGATCGCAGTGGACGACTTCGGCACAGGCTTCTCGTCACTCAGCTACCTGCAGCGATTCCCGGTCGATGTGCTCAAGATCGCCAAGGAGTTCGTCGACGAGATCGCGACCGAGCAGCGGGATGCACGTCTTGTGGAGGCTGTGATCAAGATCGCCGGCTCGCTCGACTTGCGCACCGTTGCCGAGGGAATCGAGCTCCAAGAGCAGTGCGATCGGCTGCGCGAGCTCGGCTGCATGCTCGGCCAGGGCTACCTGTTCGCGCGGCCGATGCTGCCCGAGGCCGTGCCCGATCTGTTGCATCGGCCGCTGCAGAGCGTCGCGTAGGAGAGAGACATTGACAGGGTCGTGGTAAGGTCGCGGCCGTGTCGATGCTTGAGATCACGGTTGGCGAGGCAGCGACGCGCACCGGTTGGTCGGCGCGGATGCTCCGCTACCTCGAGTTCACCGGTCTCGTCGTCCCCGAACGCACCGCCGCTGGCTATCGCCGCTACGGCACTCTCGAGCTGAATCAGCTGCGCGCACTGGCGGATTTGCGTCGGGTGTTCGGCGTCGAGCTCGGCGAGATCGCCTTCGCGCTCCGGCTTCGCCGCGAACCGGCGCTTCGTGCCGCCGTCGACACATGGCTCGCCGCCACGACGCCGTCGGCTGCATTTCTCGAATGGGAACAGCGCAAGCACGAGCGGTTGTTAGCCGCCTGAGGCTTTTCGACCCGTATCTAGACTGGTCACGACCTGACAGAGATGAGGATCAATGGCAACAACTAAACGCAACGATGTGAAAGACCTGGCTCTCGCGCCCGAGGGCATCCGCCGGATCGAGTGGGCCGACCGGCAGATGCCGGTGCTGCAGGCGATCCGCGAGCGGTTCGAGAAGGAGCAGCCGCTCGCCGGGTATCGCGTCTCGGCCTGCCTGCACGTCACGACCGAGACAGCGAACCTGATGCGCACGCTGAAGGCGGGTGGAGCCGACGTCGTCCTTTGCGCGTCCAACCCGCTGTCCACGCAGGACGATGTCGCGGCGGCTCTGGTCGACGAGTACGACATTTCCACGTTCGCGATCAAGGGCGAAGACAACGACACCTACTACTCGCACATCGAGGCCGCGGTCGACCATCGGCCGCACATCACGATGGACGATGGCGCCGACGTGATCGGCGTTCTGCACTCGCACCGTCGCGAGCAGCTTGGCGACGTGATCGCGGGCACCGAGGAGACGACAACTGGCGTGATCCGGCTCAAGGCCTTGGAGCGCGACGGCAAGCTCGGCTTTCCGGTGGTTGCGGTGAACGAGGCGCGGACGAAGCACCTCTTCGACAACCGCTACGGCACCGGCCAGTCGACGATCGACGGGATCATCCGCGCGACGAACGTCCTGCTCGCCGGTCGGGCGATGGTGGTGGCGGGCTACGGCTGGTGCGGACGGGGCGTCGCGATGCGCGCGAAGGGAATGGGCGCGCACGTGATCGTGACCGAGGTCGACCCGATGAAGGCGATAGAGGCCGTGATGGACGGCTTCCAGGTGATGACAATGGACAGGGCCGCTCTCGTGGGCGACATCTTCGTGACCGCGACCGGCGACAAGTCGGTGATCGCGAAGCAGCACTTTAACGTGATGAAGGACGGTGCGATTCTCGCCAACACGGGCCACTTCAACGTCGAGATCGACATCCCGGCGCTGCGGGCGCTCGCGGCGTCGACACGGCATGCGCGGGAGTTCGTCGAGGAGTTCGTGCTTGCCGACGGTCGGCGTGTGTACCTGCTCGCCGACGGCCGCCTCGTCAACCTGTCGGCCGCCGAAGGCCATCCGGCTCAGGTGATGGACATGTCGTTTGCGAACCAGGCGCTTTCCGCCGAGTGGGTGATTCAGAACGCCGCGTCGCTCGAGCGGACGGTGTACGTCGTCCCGAAGGAAATCGATGACGAGATCGCGCGGCTCAAACTCGCGACAATGGGCGTCGACATCGACCAGCTCACGGAGGAGCAGGCGAAGTACCTCGCGAGTTGGGACGAGGGAACGTAGCCTCGCTAACTCCCGACCGCATCGTCCGGCTGGACGACGATGCGGTCGTCGTCCTCGACCAGCGGCGGCTGCCGGAAGACGTCGTCGAGTTGCGCTGCGCGAGCTCGGCGGCTGTCGCGGAGGCGATACGGACGCTGGCGGTTCGCGGCGCGCCGGCGATTGGTGTGGCCGCCGCGTACGGACTCGCGCTCGCCGTGGCGCGCGGCGAGGACCCGGACATCGCGTACGAGACCTTGGCAGCGTCGAGGCCGACCGCGGTCAACCTCCGCTGGGCGCTCGACGAGATGCGCGCCGACCCGACTCCGGAGCGCGCGCGTCGCATCCATGAGGACGAGGTCGAGCGGTGCAAGCAGATGTCGGCCCACGCGACCGTGCTGTTCGAACCCAGCTCGAAGGTGCTGACGCATTGCAACGCGGGCGGCCTCGCGACCGGTGGCTACGGAACGGCAGTCGGGGCAATTCGCGCGGCGTGGGAAGGCGGGCTCGTCGAGCATGTCTGGGTGGACGAGACCCGGCCGTTGTTGCAGGGTGCGCGGCTCACCGCGTGGGAGTTGGAAGAGCTCGGCATTCCGCAGACGGTGATCGTCGACTCGGCAGCCGCGTCGCTGATGGCTCTCGGCAAGGTCGATTGCATCGTCACGGGAGCTGACCGGATTGCGGCGAACGGCGACTCCGCCAACAAAATTGGCACCTATTCACTCGCAGTACTCGCCCGTCATCACGCCATTCCGTTCTACGTCGTGGCGCCGACCTCGACGCTCGACCCTACGACAGCGGACGGTTCCGGGATCCCGATCGTGGAGCGCTCCGGCGACGAGATCACAAGCCGCTTTCCGGCCCACAATCCGGCGTTCGATGTGACTCCTGCCGAGCTGATCGCGGCGATCGTCACCGAGCAAGGCGTCCATCGTCCGCCGTACCTCGCTAGCCTGCCCCGGCCATGAAGCTGATCGTTCTCGCCGCGGGCTACGCGACCCGCCTCTATCCGTTGACGCTCGATCGGCCGAAGCCGCTGCTCGATGTCGCGGGCCGCCCGCTTCTCGATCTGCTTCTCGATCGCGTGCTCGGCATCGGCGGGATCGACGAGACGATCGTCGTCACGAACGCAAAATTCGCGCCGGCCTTCGCGGAGTGGGCAAAGGGTCGTCCGGCTGTCACGGTCGTGAACGACGGGACGACGAGCGAGGCGGATCGCCTGGGTGCGATCGGTGACATCGGCTTCGTGATCGAGAAACACGGAATCGACGACGATGTCGTCGTTGTTGCCGGCGATAACCTGTTCGGTTCCGACGTCGCCGATTTCGGCTGTCACGCGCGGCACGTGGCGGCGCCGGTGCTCGCCGTCTACGACATCGGCGACGTCGCAGAGATGCCGAAGTACAACCAGGTGCAGACCGATGCCGAGGGTCGAATCACGTTCTTCGAGGAGAAGCCCGAGAACGCCAAGACCACGTTGGCCGGGATCGCGCTCTACTACTACCCGCGCGCCACGCTGCCCATGATCGGGACGTACCTCGCCGAGGGCAACAACCCCGACCAGCCGGGGCGGCTGATCCAGTGGATGTATCCACAGATCCCCGTGTACACGTGGCTCGTTCCGGGCACGTGGTACGACATCGGCTCGCATGAGTCGCTCGCGGAGGCCAACGCGGTCTTCTCGCGCGCTAGCTGACACACAATCGGCACAGTTTCGTGACCGTTTCGCGGCGACGATGATTGCGTGCTCGACGTGCTTCTCCCGCGGCGCTGTGCGGTGTGCACGCGGCCTGGCTCGGCGCTCTGTGGCGAGTGCTGCTCGTCGTTTGTTCGGCTAGCGCCGCCGGTGTGCGAGCGGTGCGCCTCGCCCGCCGCGTGGCCGGTGCGGCGTTGCGCCGAGTGCGCCGGGCGGCGGCTTGGCTTCGCGACGGCGCGCGGGGCGATCTTGTACGACGCTCGCGCGAAGGCCTTCGTCCGCTCGTGGAAGGAGCACGGGAGGCGCGATCTCGGGCGGCTCGCGGCTGAGCTCGTCATCGCGGCGATGCCACGGCTCGACGCCGACGCGATCACGTTCGTGCCCGGAGATCGCGATCGAGGGCTGAAGCGCGGCCACTCGCCGCCTGAGCGCCTCGCGCACGAGCTCGGCGCGATGTGGGATCTTCCCGCGAAGTCGCTACTCCTCAGGTTGAAGCCGACGCCGCGGCAGCGCGGGCTCGGGCTGCAGGAGCGCCGCCGGAACGTGGCGGGGGCGTTCGGTGCGATCGCGGAGGTCCCACGTCGGATCGTGCTCGTCGACGACATCTACACGACCGGTTCGACGGTCAGCGGTTGCGCGGCGGCGCTGCGGAAAGCAGGCGCCGAGCGCGTTGACGTCGTCGCGTTGGCGCGAGCGGTTCGCTGAATCAGCTAGCTCAGCGGCGCGAACGCGGTCGCAGCAGGACGCCAGTGCAGCACGGAGCCGGTCGCCCACGCGAGGCCCTTGGGCGAGATGGCCGCGACCTTCGTCCCGGTGAGCAGAACTGCCGTCTTGCCGGTCGCGATCCGGATGCCGTTGATCGTCGAGCCGACGCGATAGATCACGATTCCGGCAGCGCAGTCGAGGAGCTTCGCCTGCTTCGGCACGACGTACTTCGTCACGGGATTCGTGCCCGTGTTGACGATCAGACCCGGGACGATGCCGATCGCGCTGGTCTTGAGCAGGCATTCGTCGGTCGCGCTCGACGACGTTGCCTTGACGATGACATTGCCGGTCGCGTCGATGTTCGTCGCCCACACTGCGCGGTTGCCGATCGCGGCCGGACTGCGAATCCCGCCCGGCGCTGCGCACCCGACTTTCTTGCCGAGATGCGTTGCCTTGATCGAGGGCTGCCGCGACGAGCGTGCCGGACGCGCCCACCCCCAGGATCGGCGCATCGCGCGTTGTCGACTCGTCGACCGACATCGCACCGGCGCTCGTGGCGACAAGCCCGGCCACGGCGAGGAGGGCGCACATCGTGCGCATCGATCGGAGGGTAAGTACGGCGTGTGAAGAATGAGTCAGCGGCCGGACGGTGACCGGTACCCTTGAACCGATGGCAGGCGACGACCTCAGCGGCCGCTTCGAGAAGCTCCTGCGCGTTGGCGAGGGGCGACGGGTCAAGCGCATCCAGGCACAGGCCGCGCACGTCGCGACGCTCGAGCCGGGCTTTCAGAAGCTCTCGGACGACGAGCTGCGCGGGAAGACCGCCGAGTTCCGGCAGCGGCTTGCGAATGGCGAGACGCTCGAGGAGTTGCTGTTTGACGCGTTCGCGGCGGTGCGCGAGGCGCGCTGGCGCGAGTCGCAGCAGCGGATGTTCGATGTTCAGATGATGGGCGGGGTCGTTCTCCACGAGGGCGATATCGCCGAGATGAAGACCGGCGAGGGCAAGACGTTCGTCGCGAGCCTCGCGCTCTCGCTGAATGCGGTTGCCGACACCGGCGTCCACCTGGTCACAGTCAACGACTACCTCGCCAAGCGCGACGCCGAGTGGAATCGCGGCGTGTACGAACGTGTCGGGCTGACGGTCGGCTCGATCCAGGCGATGATGCCGTTCGACGAACGGCGCGTCGCCTACGACGCCGACATCACGTACGGCACGAACTCCGAGTTCGGCTTCGACTACCTCCGCGACAACATGGCCACGTCGCTCGACGGTGTCGTCCAGCGCAGCCATGCGTACGCGATCGTCGACGAGGTCGACTCGATCCTGATCGACGAGGCGCGGACGCCGCTGATCATTTCCGGCGAGCCCGAGACCGCCGCGAAGACGTACTACGACTTCGCGCGCGTCGTCCGCGAGCTCGAGGGCGTGCCCACGAACCGCAAGGTGCTGAAGGGCGAGGACGAGACCGAGCTCTCGGGCGCCGACTACACCTTCGACGAGAAGCACAAGACCGTCTCGCCGGCGCAGAAGGCGATCGAGCGCGTCGAGCGGATGCTCGGGATCGAGAACCTCTACGACCCGCGCAATGTGCAGCTCGTCAACCACCTCAGCCAGGCTCTGAAGGCGCAGTCGCTCTACAAGAAGGACGTCGACTACGTGATCGACGAGGGCGAGGTGAAGATCGTCGACGAGTTCACCGGCCGAATCATGGAGGGGCGTCGCTGGAGCGAGGGCCTGCACCAGGCGATCGAGGCGAAGGAGGACGTGCAGATCCGCGAGGAGAACGTCACGCTCGCGACGATCACGCTCCAGAACTATTTCCGCCTCTACGAGAAGCTCGGCGGCATGACCGGCACGGCGAAGACGGAGGAGAAGGAGTTCGTCGAGATCTACAACCTGCATGTCGTCGAGATCCCGACGAACGTCGTCGTCGCGCGGCTCGACGAGAACGACTACATCTTTAAGTCAATCGACGCGAAGTTCGACGCGGTGCTCGGCGACATCGTTGAGCGGCACGCGAAGGGCCAGCCGGTGCTCGTCGGCACGATCGCGGTCGAGACCTCCGAGTACATCAGCGACCTGCTGACGCGGAACGGGATCCCGCATACCGTCCTGAACGCGAAGGAGCACGAGCGCGAGAGCGAGATCATCAAGGACGCCGGCCGTCTTGGTGCCGTCACGATCGCGACGAACATGGCTGGCCGCGGCGTCGACATCAAGCTCGACGAAGGCGTGCGCGAGCTAGGCGGCTTGTACGTGCTCGCAACGGAACGTCATGAGGCGCGCCGCATCGACAACCAGCTTCGCGGTCGCTCCGGCCGCCAGGGCGACCCCGGCGAGACGCGCTTCTATCTCTCTGCGCAGGACGATCTCGTGCGGCTGTTCGCCGGCGATCGCATCTACGGGATCATGGACAAGCTCGTGAAGGACGACAGCGTCCCGATCGAGGCGTCGATTCTTTCGCGCCAGATCGAGAGTGCGCAGAAGAAGGTCGAGGAGCAGAACTTCGTCGCGCGGAAGAACGTCCTCAAGTACGACGACGTGATGAACGCTCAGCGCCTCGTCATCTATGAACAGCGCCGCCACGTGCTCGATGGCGAGGATCTCTCGGACGAGATCAACGAGTGGATTCGTGAGGTGATTGCCGTGAATGTCTCGGCGTTCACCGAGGCCGAGAGCGCCGCGGAATGGGATCTCGAAGGGCTTGTCGTTCAGATGAACGCGCTCTACGGCAGCGACATCACGGTTGACGAGCTGCGCGACGAGGTCGAGATGACGCCCGACGCGCTCACCGCCGAGTTCACCGAGGACGCACTCGATACGTACGCAGAGCGAACCGAGAGCTTCGGCGTGAACCCCGAGACCGAGACATCACTGATGCGTGAGATCGAGCGCTTCGTCGTGCTCCAGGTCGTCGACATCCGCTGGCGGGAGCACCTCGAGTCGATGGACTACCTGCGCGAGGGCATCCACCTGCGCGCGATGGCCCAGAAGGATCCGCTCGTCGAGTACCGCGGCGAGGGACACGTGCTGTTCGAGGAACTCGGCCGGCTGATTCGCGAGGAAGTCGTGCTGACGCTCTTCCACGTCGAGCTCGCGCCCGAGGATGCGGCGGAGCTGCGGCCGGTTGATGCGCCGACCCACTTGGAGTACGCGCACGAGACGTTCAGTGGGGCGGACGCGATCCTCTCGGCCGGTGGCGCAGCGGCCACTGCGATCGCCGACCAGCCCGGCCCGCGGCAGGCCATGAACGACCATCGCAACGTGGGCCGGAACGAGGCGTGCTGGTGCGGCAGCGGCAAGAAGTTCAAGCGCTGCCACGGCGCCTGACCCAGCTCAGCCGGTGACGGCGCTCGACGACTCGCTCGCGGCTGCGTATCTCGAACGGATCGGCGTTGCGGCTCGACGCGGTGACGTCGATGTCGCGACGCTTGTCGCGTTGCAACGCGCGCACATCGCGGCCGTTCCGTACGAGAACCTCGACATCGTGCGCGGCTTGCCGCCGCCGATCGACGCCGTCTCGTGCGTACTTCGCATCCTCTCAGGCCTCGGCGGCTACTGCTTCCACCTGAACGGCGCGTTCGCGGCGCTGCTCGAGTGGCTTGGCGTCGATGTCACCCGCCATCTCGCCGGCGTGCAGGGTCGGCGTCAGCCCGACCCACCCGGGGCGAACGGCAACCACCTCGGCCTCACCGTGGAGATCGACGGTGCTCGCTGGCTCGTCGATGTCGGCACCGGAGACGGGCCGGCCGAGCCGCTTCCGCTCGTTGCGGGCGAGTACGAGCTCGATGGGTTTGCGTTCTCACTCGGTACATCGCCCCTTGTGGAAGGCGGCTGGCGGCTCGAGCACGATCCGCGGGGTGCCTGGATCCTGTTCGACATGGCGCCCGAGTCGGCGGCGACCGAGGAGTTTGCCGCGATGCACATGACCTTGTCGACCGACCCGACGTCGGTGTTCATGCGGACGATCGTCGTGATGCGCGGTGGCGAGATCCTGCGTGGTTGCGTGTTCTCGCAGCGGGCCGGCGCCAAAGCTCGTTCACAGGAGATCGATTCCGGCCGCGAGTGGTGGGAGCTCGTGATCGACCGATTCGGCCTCGCCTACGGGGATCTCTCCGCCTGTGAACGCGACGCGCTCTGGCTGCAAGTGCGCGCAACGCACGAGGCGTGGGATGCGGCAGGTCGACCGTGACGACACGCGCGAAACTCGCTGCGCTTCTCACCGCGACGACCGCCGGCTTCGCGGCGATCGCGCTCGACGTGACGCAGCACGGCATCCTGGAGCGGCACGATGCTCGCATAGGCTTGTGGCTCGCGATGAACACGCCGCACGCGCTCGAGCGCATCGCGAACGTGATCACCATGCTCGGCGGCGCGTGGTCGCTCGTCAGTCTCACGGCGCTTGGCACGGCCCTACTTCTCGGTCGCGGCAACCGAATCGACGCAGCTCTCCTCGTCGGCGGGGTGGCACTCACCTCATTGGCGACGAACGGCCTCAAGATCGCGTTCGGAAGGCCTCGACCCTCGATCGGCGATCTCGCCCCAGCCTCGTACACAGCGTCATTCCCGAGCGGACATACCTCGGGCTCGGTGGTCGTCTTCGTCTTGCTCGCAGTGTTCTTGGCCACAATCCACCGGCGCGCGATCGTCGCGGGAGCGATCGGGCTCGCCGCGCTGATCGGCGTCACACGGGTCGTCGTCGAAGCACACTGGACGACGGACGTTCTTGCCGGGTATTGCCTCGGGGTCGCGGTGGTTGCGAGCGTTCTACTCGGACGCGATGCGCTTCTGGCTCGGCGACCCTAAGCCGGGTGCCGGGTAGCATCAGGACGTGGCCGACGAACAACGACTCACGCTCGACCAGCAGCTTGACGAGCTTGGGGCCCAGCTTGCCTGGGTCCGTGAGTACCTTTGACCCAGCCAAGCTGACCACGCGTAAGGCCGAGCTGGAGGCTGCCATGGGCGCCCCCGGCTTCTGGGACGAGCAGTTCGCCGCTGCCCGCATCTCGCGCGAGCACGCGCGTGTCACACGCCAACTCGACACCTACGACCGCCTGTCGCGTGAGCTCGAGGACGCGCGCGACCTGTACGAGCTCGAGCCGGATCTCGGCGACGAAGTCGAAGCGCAACTCGGACCGCTTCGCAAAGAGCTCTCGAAGCTGCAGGAGGACGCGCTCTTCAACGGCGAGTACGACGGAGGCGACGCGGTGCTTTCGATCAACGCCGGAACCGGCGGCACCGACGCGCAGGACTGGGCCGAGATGATGCTGCGGATGTACCTGCGCTGGAGTGCGGATCGCGGCTATGAGACTCAGCTGATCGAGGTGAGCCCCGGGGAAGAGGCCGGAATCAAGTCGGCAACGTTGACGATGAAGGGCGAGAACGCGTACGGCGTGCTGAAGGCCGAACGCGGGGTGCACCGGCTCGTTCGCCTTTCGCCGTTCGACTCGGCGCATCGGCGCCACACGGCGTTCGGCCAGGTCGTCGTCGCACCGCTGCTTCCTGATGATGCGGCGGTCGAGATCGACGAGGGCGACCTACGCATCGACACCTATCGCGCGAGCGGAGCCGGCGGGCAGCACGTCAACAAGACCGACTCCGCCGTCCGCATCACGCACCTCCCGACAGGCGTCGTCGTCCAGTGTCAGAACGAGCGCTCGCAGATGTCGAACAAGCAGACCGCGATGCGGATTCTGCGCTCCCGCCTGGCCGAGTTGCAGGAGGAAGAACGCGAGGCGGAGCTTTCGCGAGAACGCGGCGCCGCGCAGGACATCGGCTTCGGAAGTCAAATCCGCTCCTACGTGTTGCACCCGTATCAGCTGGTGAAAGACCATCGCACCGATTTCGAGGTCGGGAACATTCAGGGCGTGCTTGACGGCGCCCTCGACGGCTTCATTCGCGCGTACCTGCTGAAGAAGGCCGCAAACGACGGGGCAGCGGGTGATGTCGGCTAAACTGGCCTCTCAACCCGAACCGGAGCAGTCCGCAACGATATCGTCGGCGCGGTTCGCTTCATCTCACGATCCGGTGCAGGACGAGCCCCTCAACATGGACGATTCCCCCGCATCGGTCGCCGTGCCCGAAGCGCCCGTCGTGGCGGATCCGCCGACGGAGTCCCAGGCCGAATCGCAGTCCGGCTCGGCGATGATCGTGTTCGAGGACGTGCGCAAGACCTACGAGCCGCGCGTTGTCGCGCTCGACGGGGTCTCGTTCACGATCGACAAGGGCGAGTTCGTCTTCGTCGTCGGAGCGTCGGGATCGGGCAAGTCGACGATGATCCGGCTGCTGCTGAAGGAGCTCGAGCCGACGTCCGGCCGGATCATCGTCGGTGGCCGCGACCTCGGCCGGCTGAAGCATTCGAAGATCCCGCTGTTGCGCCGCAACGTCGGCTGCGTCTTCCAGGACTTCAAGCTGCTGCCGAACCGCACGACCGCCGAGAACGTCGCCTACGCGCTCAAAGTGCAGGGCGAGTCGGGCAACGAGATCCGGCGGAAAGTTCCCGACGTACTGAACCTCGTCGGCCTCGCGCACAGGATGAACTCGAAGCCGGATGAGCTTTCCGGTGGCGAGCAGCAGCGCGTCTCGATCGCGCGCGCGGTGGTCAACCATCCGCCGCTTCTGATCTGCGACGAGCCGACCGGCAACCTCGATCCGGACACGTCGGTCGGGATCATGCAGCTGCTCTACACGATCAACCGCACCGGAACGACGATCCTGATGGTGACGCACGACCGCGAGATGGTCGACAAGATGCGCCGCCGCGTGATTGCGCTCGACCAAGGCAAACTGACGCGCGACGAGCGGCGCGGAGGGTACGAGTCAGAATGAGCCGCTTCCGCCTTGTCATCTCCGAGTCGTTCCACTCGATGCGCGCGAACCTCTCGACGACGATCGCCGCGACGATGACCGTCCTGATCGGGATGTTCCTGCTCGGCCTGTTCATCGCACTCGGAACCTGGGTCATCTCGTGGTCCGATCACGTGAAAGCGCAGCTCGACGTCAAGATCTACTTCGCCGAGGGCGTGACGCCTAAACAGGTGAACTCGGTACGGATCTACCTCGCAAACCAGCAGATCGCCGGCAAGGTGAAGGCGTATCGCTTCATCTCCAAGGACGAGGCGCTGCGGATCATGCGGAAGACGAACCCCGATCTCGTGAACGGCGTCCCGTCGAATCCGCTGCCGGACGCGTACACCGTGACGCCGGCGCGTGCCGAAGAGGTCAAGGTCGTGGCTGCGGGCATCCGCGCGCGCCATTTCGCCGGGGTCGACGAAGTGCAGGACGGGAAGAAGACCTCGAAGCAGATTCTCCGCGTCGCGCGTGTGATCGAGCTTGTGTTCCTGATCGCGGTGATCGTACTGCTCGCATCGTCGATCTTGCTGATCGCGAACACGATCCGGCTGTCGATCTTCTCGCGGCGGCGCGAGATCGAGGTGATGAAACTCGTGGGCGCGACAAACTGGTTTGTCCGCGGCCCGTTCATGCTCGAGGGCCTGTTCTGCGGCGTGGGCGGAGCGCTCTCGGCTGTCGTCCTGTTGCTGCTCGGGAAGGAGATCGCGTTGCCCGCGATTCTCCACCACGTCGACAGCTCGTCGAATGTGCGCGCGCTTGCGTTCGGCGTCAACGCGTTGATCCTGCTCGGCGTCGGTTTGGTGGTCGGCGCGCTTGGCTCCGGCATGACGATGCGCCGCTTCCTCCGCGTCTAGCGGATGCCTGGGCGGAGAAATGGGCGCGGTCGCGCGAAGCGGCCAAGCCGTTCGGAACGCCATGGGCGGGCGAACGTTGCAGGGGCACGCGCCGCGGTGCGTGCGGCCGAGCGTTCGATCGAGATCGTCCTGCCGCAGCGGCGCGTCGAGCCGGAAACCGTTGTCGCGCACCTCGGCCCGACGAACTCCGGCAAGACGTATCACGCGCTCGAGTTCCTGAAGGAGCAAGGGAGAGGCGTCTACGCGGGCCCGCTGCGGATGCTCGCGCAGGAGGCGTACCGCCGGCTTGCCGCCGAGATTGGCGAGGAGCACGTCGGCCTCGTCACCGGCGAGGAGCGGATCAACGAGCACGCGCCGATCATCTGCTGCACGGTCGAGATGGCACCCTCGTCGGGCGAGGTGCTCGTGCTCGACGAGGTGCAATGGGCCGACGACGAGGAGCGCGGCTCGGCGTGGACGCGGCTTCTGCTCGCCGGCGACTACCGCCACATCCTGGTGCTCGGTGCGCTCGACGCTGAGCCGCTCGTTCGCCACGCGTTTCCCGATATCGAGATCAAGGTGTTCCAGCGGAAGCTGCCGCTCGAGTTCGTGGGCGAGCGAGCGCTGCGCTCCGTCACGCCGGGAACCGTGCTGGTCGCGTTTAGTCGCAAGGCCGTGCTCGCGCTCGCGGGTGAGGCGAACCGGCTGCGCCCCGGGAAGATCGCGGTGCTGTACGGCGCGATGCCTCTCGCGTCACGGCGCGAGGAGATCGATCGGTTCCTCGCCGGCTCGGCCGAGGTGTGTGTTGCGACCGACGTGCTCGGGCACGGCGTGAACCTGCCGTGCGAGACGCTGCTGTTCGCCGAGACGACCAAGTTTGATGGACAGGAGCGCCGCAATCTGCTGCCGTGGGAGATGGCGCAGATCGCGGGTCGCGCCGGCCGCTTCGGGCTCGTGGATCGCGGGCATGTTGGCGTCCTGACCGGCGTCGCCTGGGCGAGTGCCGATCCGCGCTTGATCGAGTCGGCGCTCGAACCGCATGTCGAGCTGCCGAGCGGCCACCGCGGCTACAGGATCGTCGATGAGGCGCGGATCCGTCCACGGCTTGACGATCTCGGTGTCACCGATCCTCGCGATCTCGACGCCGCGCTGGCAGCGTGGCACCGTGTCGCGACGCGTGAGTGGGCATACGAGAGCTGGCTCGCGGTCGAGTCGCTCTCGCCCATTCGCGGCCGCCTCGGGGCGGTACAGCGGCGCCTCCGCGAGCGGAGTCGGAAGCTGTCGCTCGAGGACACGTGGAAGCTGATCAACGCGCCGATCGACGAGGACAACGCCGAGCTGCTGGGTTCTCTTGCGTTGGCAATCGCCGGCGACAGCGCGCAGCGTCCGCTGCTCGCGTTCCTGCTCGACCCGGCTCGGCTGCGCGATTCGTCGCTCGAGGAAGCGGAGCAGGCGGGGCGCCTCGCGGCGATTCTGCGCTGGTTCGCGCTTCAGTATCCGGGCGTCGGTGGAGTCACGATCGAAGGCGCCGCGGCACTCGAGGCCACTGCAGCAGCACGCGTCGTCGCCCGGCTGCGTGTCGAGGTGAGCGATCCGACGCTCGGCCGATGTCGCTCGTGCGGCAAGACCTGCGCGCCGTGGTTCCCGATGTGCGATCGCTGCTTCGGGCGCTCCCGCTCGTAGAATCGACCGACGATGGCCAAACCGACTGGAACCAAGCCGATCGCGGAGAACCGCCGTGCGCGGCACGATTACGAGCTGCTCGAGCGGTTCGAGGCCGGCATCGTGCTTACCGGCACCGAGGTCAAGTCGCTGCGCGCGGGTCAGGTGCAGCTGGCGCAGGCGTACGGCGAGGTGCGCGGCGGCGAGGTGTGGCTCGTCGGCGCGTCGATCGCCGAGTACAGCCAGGGGAACGTCGCGAACCACGAGCCCGACCGCGACCGCAAGCTGCTGCTGCATGGTCGCGAGATCGACGAGCTCCACGGTCAGGTGCGCGAGAAGGGCCACACGATCGTCCCGACGCGTATCTATTTCAAGAATGGTCGGATCAAGATCGAGATCGCGGTCGCCCGCGGCAAGGTGCTGATCGACAAGCGGCGCGATATCGCGAAGCGCGACGCAACGCGTCAGATCGAGCGCGAACTCAAGAGCCGCCGCCGCTGACCCGCTGACCGTATTTTGCGCGACCGAGCACGAGGAGTAGGCTCGTTCCGACTGCTGTTCACTCGACGCTGAGGAGGCTGCTGGTGCGATCCGTCGCGATTACCGTCAACGGCGAACGCCGCGAGTTGCAGCTCGAGCCGCGCGAGCTACTCGTCTACGTGCTCCGCGAGCGGCTCGCCCTGACCGGCACGAACGTCGGCTGCGACACGTCGTCCTGCGGTGCCTGCACGGTGCTGCTCGACGGCGAGTCCGTGAAGTCGTGCACCGTTCTCGGTGTCCAGGCGGACGGCTGCGAGATCACGACCATCGAAGGGCTCGCGATGAACGGTGCGCTGCACCCCGTTCAGCAGGCGTTCCACGAGCAGCATGCACTCCAATGCGGGTACTGCACGCCGGGAATGGTCATGGCCGCGGTGTCCCTGATCGAGAGCGGCGAGGCGGGAAGCGAGAAGGCGATCCGCGAAGGGCTCGAAGGGAATCTCTGCCGCTGCACCGGGTACCACAACATCGTCAAGGCAGTCGCCGCGGCCGCGTCGGTGACGGCATGACCGCCACAGAGACCACAGGTTTCGTCGGTACTCCGGTTCTGCGCCGCGAGGACGGCCCGCTCCTGAAAGGGAAAGGGACGTTCGTCGACAACATCCAGCTTCCTGGCACCGCGCACGCCGTTGTGGTCCGCAGTCCGTACGCGCACGCGCGGATCCGCAGCGTCGATCTCACCGAGGCACGCGCCGCCGAGGGCGTTGTCGCCGCTTTTTCGGGCGCTGATCTCCGCGACGACTGGAAGGCGCCGATGCCGTGCGCCTGGCCGGTTACCCCTGAGATGAAGAACCCTGAGCATTTCCCACTTGCTGTGAGTGAGGCGTGCTACCAAGGCGACGGCGTCGCGGTTGTGCTCGCCACGACCCGCGCGCTCGCGAAGGACGCTGCCGAGCTCGTCGTCGTCGACTACGAGCCGCTCCCGGTCGCTGTCGATCTCGCCGAAGCCGTGAAAGACGGTTCCCCGACCGCGCACGAGTCGCTGGAGTCGAACATCTCGTACGTCTGGAAGCTGGAGACCGACGCGGTCGACGCAGCTTTCGCGGCTGCGGACACGACGGTAAAGCGTCGCTATGTCCAGCCGCGGCTGATCCCGAATGCGATGGAGTTGCGCGGCGTCGTTGCGCGCCCGGAGCCGAACGGCGACGTCACGCTGTGGTCGTCCACGCAGATCCCGCACATCCTCAAGGCGATGTCCGCAGCGACGCTCGGGATGAGCGAAGCCAAGCTGCGCGTAATCGCGCCCGATGTCGGCGGGGGCTTCGGCTCGAAGGCCGATGTCTACGCCGAGGATCTTCTCGTGCTCGCACTCGCACGGCGGCTTGGCCGGCCCGTGAAGTGGATCGAGGAGCGTTCCGAGGGCTACGTCGCGACGATCCACGGCCGCGACTTCATCACGGAGATGGAGTTCGCAGCGACGAAGGACGGGACGATCACGGCAGTCCGCGCCAACGTCACGGCCGCGATGGGTGCGTACCTCCAACTCATCACGCCCGGCATCCCGCTGCTCGGCGCCTGGCTCTATGCCGGGCCGTACAAGATCCCGAACTACAGCTTCACGTGCACCGGCGTCTTCACGAACACGACGCCGACCGACGCCTATCGCGGCGCCGGCCGGCCCGAGGCCACGTACGTGATCGAGCGGACGATGGACGCGCTAGCAGCGGAGCTCGGGATGGACAGGCTCGAGCTGCGACGCAAGAACTTCATCACAGAGTTCCCGGCGACGATCGCGTCCGGCCTCACAATCGACTCCGGCGATTACGTCGGCGCGCTCGACAAGCTGCTCGAGGACTTCGACCTCGACGCGTTCCACAAGGAGCAGGCGGCGCGGCGCGCGAGCGGTGACGTCAAGCAACTCGGCGTCGGCTTCTCGACCTACACGGAGATGTGCGGCATCGCCCCTTCGCGGATCCTCGGCGCGATCGGCTTCGGCGCCGGCGGCTGGGAGTCCTCCACGGTGCGCTGCTTGCCGACGGGCTCGGTCCAGGTCGTCACGGGCACGTCACCGCACGGCCAGGGTCACGAGACCGCGTGGGCGCAGATGGCCGCCGACCTCCTCGGCTACGCGATGGAGGAGATCGAGGTCGTGCACGGCGACACCGCGATGGCGCCGTATGGGCTCGACACGTACGGCAGTCGCAGCCTGCCCGTCGGAGGCGCCGCTCTCCATCTCGCGGGTCAACGCGTGATCGAGAAGGCCCGCCAGATAGTCGCCCACACGCTCGAGGTCTCGGGCGACGACCTCGATTTCGCAGGCGGGCTGTTCTCGGTCAAGGGCTCGCCCGATCGCGCGATGCACATCAAGGAGGTCGCGTGGCTCGCCTTCGCAGCGCACAACTTGCCGGAAGGCATGGATCCATACCTCGAGGCGACTGCGGTGTACGACGCGTCGAACTTCTCCTGGCCCGGCGGCGCGCATGCCGCAGTCGTCGAGGTCGACACGGAGACCGGAGACGCGCGGCTCGTGCGCTACGTTGCGATCGACGAGATCGGCACTGTCGTCAACCCGATGATCGTGGACGGTCAGGTTCACGGCGGCCTCGCGCAGGGGATCGCCACGGCGCTCTACGAGGAGGCGAGCTACGACGAGGACGGCAACCTGCAGACGGCGAACCTCGTGACGTACCTCGTGCCCTCGGCGGCCGAGCTACCGTCGTTCGAGCTTGGCCGGGTCTCGGCTCCCAGCCCACTGCACCCGCTCGGCGCGAAGGGCGTGGGCGAGACTGGCACGATCGCGGCCGCCCCGGCCGTCATCAATGCTGTCGTCGATGCGCTCTCGCACCTTGGCGTCACCGATGTCCAGATGCCGGCCACGCCAGAGAGAGTCTGGCGCGCGATTCAGGAGGCGAAATGATCCCCGCAGCGTTCGACTACGAAGTCGCGACGAGCGCGGATCACGCGTTGTCGCTGCTCGGCAGCGATCCCGACGCGAAGCTCATCGCGGGCGGGCACTCGCTGATTCCGGCGCTGAAGCTCCGCGTGGCGCGGCCGTCGAAGCTCGTCGACATCGGCCGGCTCGGCGAGCTTGCGTACGTTCGCGATGCCGGTGACAAGCTCGCGATCGGCGCGCTCACGCGGTATAAAGCGCTTCGCGACGACGCGCTTCTGCAGGAGCATTGCCCGATCGTCTCGACGACGGCCGGGCTGGTCGGCGATCCGCAGGTACGACATCGCGGCACGATCGGCGGCTCGCTTGCTCACGGCGATCCGGCGTCGGATCTGCCAGCGGTCATGCTCGCCCTCGGCGCGGAGCTCGTGATTCGCGGTGGCGTCGGCGAGCGAATCGTTCCCGCGACGCAGTTCTTCACCGGTGTCTTCCAGACCGCGATCGGTCCGGGGGAGATGCTGACCGAGATCCGCGTGCCGAAGCTCACCGGAGCGACGGGCTGGTCGTACGTGAAGCTGAGCCGGCGCGCCCAGGACTGGGCGACCGTCGCCGTCGCTGCGCTCGTCCACCGCGACAACGGCGGCCTGGCGGCCGCGTCGATCGCGCTTACGAACATGGGGGCGACGCCGCTACGCGCGACAGCCGTGGAGGACGCCCTTACCGCCGGAGCGAAACCCACAGAAGCAGCCGAGCACATGGCCGACGGGACTGATCCGCCGAGCGACGTCGCGGCGAGCGCCGAGTTCCGCGCACATCTCGCTCGTGTGGTCGGCAAGCGGGCGATCGAGGAAGCCCTCTCGCGCTGACGCCGTCGGCGGGACGCCTAGGGCGGGGATGAGCCGGCCTCCCGCCTTCTGGATCGATATCGTCGTCAAGGTGGCGCTCGCTGCTCGGCCTCCCGTTCCTGATCGACCTTTTGCGCAACGCGTTCGATCTCTACGACTCGATCAGCTGGTGGGACGACGTGAACCATTACGTCAACTGGGCGATCCTCATCGGTGCCTTCGGCCTCTTCCTGCTCCGGCTGCGGCTCGGTCGCTGGGTGATCTTCGGCCTTGCGGTCGGCTTCGGCGCCACCACCGCGATCCTGTGGGAGATCGGCGAGTACTTCGCGTTCATCCGCCATTCGGCCGAGCTAACGACGGCGTAAACCGACACGCTCGGAAATCTGACCCTCGGCCTGCTCGGCTCTGCGACCGCAGCCCTGCTCGTGGTTGTCCTCGCCGGTCGCTCGACCGCGCAGCCGGTCGCCTAGGGCGAAGGCACGGTCTGGAGAATCTCGTCCAACACGGCCTGGGACGTCGTTCCGCTGACGATCAGCCGGTGGCGGAGCACGTACGGCGCCATGGCCCGGACGTCGCCGACCGTGATCGTGTCGCGCCCGGAGATCCGTGCGTTCGCTTTCGCTGCGGCGACGATGTGGATGGCGGCTCGCGAGCTCGCGCCGAGCGCCACGTTCGGGAGCTCACGAGTACGCCGTACGAGCCCGACGACGTAGCGCAAGATCGGCTCGGGCGTGATCGTCGAGTCGATCTCTGTGCGGGCCTTGTCGAGGCCGGCGATCCCGAGCAGCGGCCGGATCTCGCCGAGCATGTCGGGAGCGGTACCGAGATGCGGCAGTGAAAGCATCTCGACCTCGCTCTCGGGGTCGCAGTAATCGAGCTCGATCTTGAACAGGAAGCGGTCGAGCTGTGACTCGGGGAGCGGGTAGATCCCCTCGTGCTCGAATGGGTTCTGCGTTGCGATGACGAGAAAGGGGTCGGGCAATCGGTGCTGGCGTCCGTCGACTGTGACGTGGCGCTCCTGCATCGCCTCGAGCATCGCCGCCTGTGTCCGCGGCGGTGTCCGGTTGACCTCGTCGGCGAGCACGACGTTGGCGAAGATCGGGCCGGGGAGGAAAACGTTTTCGCCGTGCTTCGTCACCATCTGGCCGATGATGTGCGTCGGGGTCGTGTCGGGCGTGAACTGGATCCGCTTGAACGACGAGCCGAGGACGTGAGCCATCGCGCGCGAGAGCAGCGTCTTCGCGCTTCCCGGAGGGCCTTCGATGAGAACGTGGCCGTGCGCGAGCGCTGCGACGAGCAGCAGCTCGACCGCTTGATCCTGACCGACGACGACTTTCCGCACCTCGTCCTTCGCAGCGTCGCGCAGGTTTGTCAGGCTCTCGTACCGCGCCTCGTGCGCGCGGGCGCGCAGAACGCTCATCGTGTCGTGAATTGCCTCCACCACGCCCTCCTCTCGGGTACCTCTGGTTCAGACAATAGTGCCATGGGAGATTGAAACAACCCCTCTTGCCCAGATGGGGGCCGACGACGGCTATCCTGGCCGGGAACAAACATACGGGGGCGTCCAGGTTTCGACGTGGTCGGTTCTCCGGCAGAGTTGCGAGCCGAGGTCGCCGGTTGGCCTCGTAAATCCACCGGCAAAACGCAAGTGCGAAGAACGATCTCGCACTCGCCGCCTAGCCAAAACTAGGTAGCGACGTCCCGCCGAGCACGGCCCGAGGCTCGGGTCGGGGCGCCAACAATCGGGCTCTGCGCAGAGGGAATGCCAATCGCCCAAAGCGCGAGATTTCAGGATGGCTAGCCCATCGACAGGTCGTTCGCGAACCGGCCGCCGGGCGAATCTAAAGCGCGGACTACGCTCGTAGACGCTCTGTTGGTGCGACCGCGGACGCGGGTTCGATTCCCGCCGCCTCCATAATCGGCTTAGGCAAGCCCTTTTCCGGGGTTCGCAGGAGAAACACTTCGCCAGAGGTCTCCGAGCGCCACCGTGCGTACTCGTCCATGTCACGATCGAGGTCACTCGAATCGCGGTGCCCGTAGGTGCTGAGCGTCGTCGAGAGATCGGAGTGACCGAGAGCGTGCGAAGCCGCGTCGATGCCACCGACTCGACGCATGTCGACGGCGAACGAGTGCCGAGCTCGGTGCATGTTGAGCCCCGACGTGACGCCCTCGCCAACGAGACCCGCCGCCTGCAGCTGGCGATACCACCAGCGATGCATGTACGGGTCGCTCGGTCGATTCTTCGGATAGCCCCGCACGACCGCGCCCTGATTGAAACGCTTGACCGGGTAGAGCAGGTAGTCGTCCGGCTCTAATTGACGCTCTACGCCCACCAGAGGCGCGAGCAGCCAGTGTTCGAGTTCGAGAATGATTCGCCCCCTCAGAGGCAGCACGCGCGCTTTCTGGCCCTTCTCAGTGACCGTGACGACCCGACGAGCGAGATCGAAGTGACGAACCTGCAGGCCGGCCACACCGCCACGACGCAAGCCGAGGTCGAGCAGGCAGAGCAGCGCCACCCGATCGCGAGGCTCAGTCGCAGCCGCGAGCAAGCGAGAATCCGCGTTCGCAGGAAGCAGCGGCGTCACCGGACGCGGAGCACGTGGACGCTTCAACCGAGCAGCCGGCGAGAACGGCACAAGCGACTCACTCTCGACCCAAGCCCAGAACGCCCGCACGACGCTCGTGACCTTCTGACGCGTGCGCGCACTCGCATCGCCCCAGTACTCGTCGATCACCGCGCGAAGATCCTCAACGTCGACCTCGATCGGGTCGAGATGCGCGAGACGAAGCGACATCTTCGCGAGCACCGACTCGTAATCGCGCAACGTCGCGTCAGTCGCGCCCCACTCGTTGCGAAACCAACGCAAGTAGCGACCGACGAGCTGGCCGAGCGACGAGACTCGGTACGTCTTGTCGCGCATCGCGGCATCGAGAATCGCAGCCGCCTCAGCCAACGTCAACCGATCTACACCGAGAGAGCGATCCTCACGTCCTGACATCCGGCCGCCTCAGTCATCGAAAACGACGAGTACGAGCCGTCCGCGCCCACCTGTCGGCGATTCGGAGGGCAGCTAGGACGCAAGCTCAGTCCGACAGGTGGCCGAACTCTACTCGACTCGTCGGACAGTCCTAAGAGGACGTTTCAGAATGAAGGGACCCGGTTTCTGGTGGCGAAGGACGTCGGTACTTGTCGTCAAGCTGGGAGGGGTGCGGGTGGCCAGTCAGCCGTGGGTTGTGCCGGATGGGCTGTGGGAGCTCGTGGAGCCATTG
>JANYJX010000072.1 GCA_025358355.1 Actinomycetes bacterium
CCGACCTTCTCGATCTGGACCACGATCGAAGAGTGCCTGAACCCGCCGGTGATCTGGGAGAAGGAGCGCGGTTGGTTCACAACCGAGCCGTTCTCCGAGCCCGAGATCTTCGACTTCCCGGAAGGGATCGGCCCGGTCGAGTGCGTCAACGTCGAGCACGAGGAAGTCCTGCTCGTGCCGCGCTGGGTGGACTGCAAGCGCGTGACGTTCAAGTACGGCCTTGGCGACGAGTTCCTCGCTGTCCTCAAGACGCTGCACAAGCTCGGGCTCGACAGCACGAAGAAGATCCGCGTGCGCGATGTCGAGGTGTCACCGCGCGATGTGGTTGCGGCCGCGCTTCCCGATCCCGCGACGCTCGGCGACCGGATGACGGGAAAGACCTGCGCCGGCACCCTCGTCACGGGCCTCGGCAAGGACGGCGCCCCGCGCAAGACCTACATCTACCACGTCGTCGACAACGAGTGGACGATGCGCGAATACGGCTCGCAGGCGGTCGTCTGGCAGACCGCGATCAACCCGGTCGTCGCGCTCGAGCTGCTGGCCAACGGCACGTGGAAGGGCACCGGCGTCCTCGGACCGGAGGCCTTCGACTCGGTGCCGTTCCTCGATCTGCTCGCCGAGTACGGCGCACCGCACGGCGTCCTCGAGCTGACGCCGTAGCGGCGAGGCTTGCCTCACCTCACCTCGCCCCGAGACGCGAGGTGAGCTACGGCGAGACACCGACCGTGGTCGGGATGTTCTTGATCTTCCCGGCAGCGAGCAGCGCAGTGATCCGCCGCGTCGCGGCGACATCCGCCGGCGACGCCCTTGGGCTGATCTTGCCGAGCCCGACGCCCGCCTGATTCAGACCGAAGACGACATCGGCGCCGCCGTGGAACTTCCCGGCGACGACCGCCCGGGTCGTAAGGAAGATTGATACGTCGACGCCCTTGAGCGCACTCGTCAAGACATACGGCCCAAGGAACGACTGGTCGGCATCGACGCCGATCCCCCACACACCCTTCTCTTTCGCAGCGTTGAGTGCACCAAGCCCGCAGCCGCCCGCGACCTGGAAGACAACGCCGGAGCCACGCGCGATCTGCGTCAGAGCGAGCTCCTTGCACTTGGCGAGATCGACCCAGTCGTGCGAATAGCCCCAGACGACTGTCATCCCAGGCACAGCCTTCTTCGCACCCGCAACGTAGCCCGCGATGTACCGGTCGACCGGAGGTTGCTTGAACCCGCCGACGGCGCTGATCAGGTGACCGCCCGCGCGCTTCTCGGCCAGCGCACTGAGGTAGCCGGCCAGGTAGCCGACCTCCTGCTCACGGAACAGCAGCCCTACGACGTTCTTCGGCTTGCCCTTGAGATCGGCGTTCGAGACATCGACGATCGCGAACTTCGTGTTCGGGAATCGCTTCGCGACAGCGGCGATCGCATCGCCCTGCGCGAACCCGACGCCGATGATGAGGTCGTAGCCCTGGCGCGCGAGCGCCGCCATGTTGGGCACATAGTCAGCCGCAGACGCCGCCTGGACCACGCGACCCTGGACGCCGAGCACACGCTCCGACTTCTTCAGCCCCTCGTAGGCGAGCTGGTTGAAACCGTGGTCGTTGAGCTGGCCCTCGTCCGCGCTCAGACCGACCTTGAAGACCTTGGCCTGCTTCGCGGTGGCACCGTTCGCCGCGGTTCCGGCGCCGGCGATCGCTGCGAGCGCCACGGCCGCCACGACGGCGAGCACTCCGCTCGAATACCTCTTGAACACTCTTGCCTCCTCTGAATCACATGCGTAAGGTAGTTTTCGCCTATGAGTCTAAAACCCGCCGGCGAGTCTACCAGACCACTCCATGCGGCCCTCGCGGTTGTGCTCCAGGTTCGCGAGGATGTCCTCAGCGTGCTGCTGTGGAGGCGCGCCCTGCCGCCCGACGAGGGCGCGTGGGCGCTACCGGGCGGGCGGCTCTCACCCGGTGAGACGCTCGCGGAGTCGATCCGCCGCCATCTCGAGATGAAGGTCGATGTCCGCGAACTCGCGCATCTCGAGCAGCTGGAGACTTTGAGCGAGCCTCGCCGCAACCCGCACACCTGGGAGCTCGCGACCGCTTACCTCGGGCTTGTCCCGAGCGACGCTGACCCGGACATTCCGGACGACACGCGCTGGCAGCCCGTCGACGAGCTGCCGCCGACCGCGTTCGACCACGGCGCAATCGTGCTCGCTGGGCGCGACCGTCTGCGCGGCAAGCTCTCGTATACGACGATCGGCTTCGCGCTCGCGCCCGAGACGTTCACGCTCGCCGAGCTGCGCGACATCTACGCCGCGGCGCTCGGACATGACGTGTCGGCGACGAATCTCAAGCGCGTGCTCCTGCGCCGCGGCGCACTCGCGGCGACAGGCGAGCGTCGGATCTCGGGCAGCGCAGGCGGGCGGCCCGCGCAGGTGTTTCGCTACCGCAGTCGGCGGCTCGAGATCACCGATCCGTTCGCCGCACTCCGCCCGCCGACGTGATCGCAACGGCCATGTCGGGGGTCTGACCCCAGACGTGGCCGTTCTAGCCGAGTGCGCGGTTCAGATCGTCGCGCGGAACGCCGGCTCTCGCATACGTCGATGTGCCCTCGGCGAACAGTTCGCGCGCGCCCGCTACCAGCGCGCCGTATGCGACCGACGCCAGCCCCGAACCAGTCGACACGCGGCGAACGCCGACAGACGCAAGCTCGGCGATTGTCGGCCCGCTCGACAGCGCGAGGACGTTGAGCGGGATTCCGACAGCAACGACGACAGCCGCAATCTGATCCAACTTCGTCAGCCCCGGCGCATACACCGCATCGGCTCCTGCATCGCGATACGCAATGAGCCTGGCGATCGTGTCGTCCAGATCGTCTACACCACGGATGTAGTTCTCCGCGCGCCCGGTGAGCACCATCGGCTCGGCGAGCAGACGATTCGCTTCGGCCGCGCGCGCCACACTCGCCGCCGCAACCTCGAGGGGATCGACCGCTCCGGTTGCCGGGTTGTAGTCCTCGATCGAGTGCCCCGCCGCACCCGCAGCCGCGAGTAACGCAACCGTCTCGACCACTCCACCCGCATCGTCTGGGTAGCACCGCTCGCTGTCGACGTTCAACGGCAGGCTCGTCGCCGCCGCGAGGCTCGCGACGTGGGCAACCAGCTCGTCACGGGTCACAGCCTGATCGTGCTTCCCGATCGACCACGCGAAGCCGGCGCTCGTCGTCGCAAGCGCCTCGAAGCAGAGCGACTCGAGCAACAGGGCCGAGCCGATATCCCACGGGTTCGGCATCACGAACAGCTGCTCGCGAGCGTGCAGCGCGTGGAAGCGCGCGGCCGCGGTCACGAGCGGATCCGCTCGCCCACGGGATCGTGCAGCGGCTCGGCGACAACCTCGCCCGCGACCCACTCGCCGAAGATCTCGACCGCGACCTCGGTGCCGACCTTGGCCGCAGCCGCCGGCAGATACGCGTACGCGATCGACTTCCCGACCGTGTAGCCGTAGCCGCCGCTCGTCACGCGGCCAACGAGCGCTTCGCCAACTCTGACCGGTTCCGACCCGAGCGCCACCGCGCGAGAATCGGCAAGCGTCAGGCAGCACAGCCGCGACTCCGGCGAATCGCCCGCTGCGACCAGCGCCTCGCGCCCAACGAACGCCTTGTCGAGCTTCACTGCGAAGCCCAATCCGGCTTGGTACGGCGTCTCGTCCGGCGTGATGTCGGCGCCCCATACGCGATAGCCCTTCTCGAGCCGCAGCGAATCAATTGCCTTGTAGCCGCCCGCGACGAGGCCGTGCGCGCGGCCCGACTCCCACACCGCATCCCACAGCGCGAGGCCGCACTCAGCCGGGCAGTAGAGCTCCCAGCCGAGCTCGCCCACATAGGTGACGCGCAACGCGAGGCACGGAACAGCGCCGATCGAGAGCTCACGCGCACGCATGTAGGGGAACTCTTCGTTCGACAGATCGGTCGTCGTCAGCGGCTGCAGGATGTCGCGCGCCGCCGGCCCCCACAGGCCGTAGCAGGCAAGTGCCGAGGTCACGTCCGCGATGTGAACCGAGCCGTCGTCGGGCGCGTGCTGGCGGATCCACGCGAGATCGTGCTGGCCGAATGCGGTGCCCGTAACGATGCGAAACCGCTCGTCGGCGAGGCGCGTCACCGTGAAGTCACACTCGATCCCACCCTTCGCGTTCAGCATCTGCGTGTACGTGATCGCGCTCACGTCGCGCGCCACGCGGTTGTCGCAGAGGTGCTCGAGGAACGCCGCGGCGCCCGACCCGCTCACCTCGATCTTCGCGAACGACGACTCGTCGAACAGCGCCGCCGTCGTCCGACATGCGACGTGCTCGGCGCCGATCGCCGGCGACCAGAGCTTCCCGGCCCAGCCGTTCGGGCGCAGCGACTCGTCTCCGGCGGCAACGTTCGGCTCGAACCAATTCGCGCGCTCCCAGCCCGACTTCTCGCCGAACGCCGCGCCGAGCTCCCGCAGCCGCGCGTACGCGGGCGAGACGCGGAGCGGACGGCCGGCCTGCCGCTCGTGGCCCGGGTACTTCACGTCGTAGTACGTCTCGTAGATCTCGGCCGTGCGCGCGACGGTGTACTCGCGCGAGCGGTACGCGGCGCCGAAGCGGCGCGAGTCCATGTGCCACACATCGAGCGACGGCGTCCCCTCGACTACCCACTCCGCGACCAGCCGACCCATCCCGCCAGCGCCGGCCAAGCCGTGCGCGCAAAAGCCCGCCCCGACCCAGAACCCGCGTACATCTGACGGCCCAAGGATGAACTCGCCGTCCGGCGTGAACGCCTCCGGCCCGTTGATCAGCTTGATCACTTCCATCTCGCCAAGCGACGGCACGCGCTGCAACGCGAACTCCATCAGCTCCTCGAAGCGCGGCCAATCCTCCTCGAGCAGCTTCCCGTTGAAGTCGGCCGGGATCCCGTCGAGCGACCACGGGGCGCAATGCCGCTCGTAGCCGCCCATGATCAGCCCGCCCGACTCCGGCCGGAAGTAAACGAGCAGCGACGGATCGCGCATCGTCGGCATGTCGACCGGCAGGTCCGCCGGCTTCGTGATCAAGTACTCGTGCGCCATCGGCACGATCGGCACGTTGACGCCAGCCAGCGCGCCTATTTCCTTGGCGAACATCCCCCCTGCGTTGATCACGATCTCGGTCTCGATCTCGCCGCGATCGGTCTCGACCGCCTCGACGCGGCCATTCCGCACCCGAATCCCCGTGACACGCGTGTTCGTGTTGACCTCCGCCCCGCGCCGCCGCGCGCCTTCCGCGAGCGCGAACGTCAGCTGGCTCGGGTCGATGTAGCCGTCGGTCGGTAGGTACGCGGCGCCGAGCACGCCGTCGGTCGTCATCGGCGGGAACAGCTCCTGTGCCTCGGCCGGCGAAATCAACTCCAGCTGCAGGCCGAATGTCTTCGCCCAGCCGGCCTGGCGCGAGATCTCCTCCAGCCGCTCTGGCGACGACGCGAGGCGCAGCGATCCAACCTCGTGCCAGCCTGTCTCGAGACCGACCTCCGCTTCCAGCGAGCGGTAGAGATCGACCGAGTTCATCATCATCCGCGTCAAGCTCAGCGAGTCGCGCAGCTGGCCGACGAGACCAGCGGAATGGAACGTCGAACCGCTCGTCAGATCGGCGCGCTCCACGAGTACGACGTCCTCCCAGCCGAGCCGCGCAAGCCAGTAAAGGATCGAGCAGCCGCCGACCCCGCCGCCGATGACAACCGCCCGCGCCCGCTCTCTCATCGTCGCCTCCGTCGTCTGGCCATCTCGACCCGCGAGCCTACTGCACGAGCTCCAAGACACAGGGCTTGAAAAACTCACGATTCGGGCCGATATGTGTGACATGCGGCACGTGTCCACATCTCTGAAGATCGTCGCCGCGCTCAGCCTCGTCGCAGAGGCGATCGGTGCGGCGGCGCTCGTCTGGCCCCGCTCCCGCTAGGGACGGGCGAGAGCGAGCTGGAACGCCGGATTCGCGGCCGTCTCGTCGAGCCGCGCAAAGTGCTCGTCCGCGTAGCTTGGGAAGTCGAAATCGAGCGCCGAGATCGCGGTCTGGACGACGCCCCACATCGCCTCGCGGAAGTCGGACATGAACCGCATCAGCTCGAGCGCGCGCTCGTCGGCCGGGCGTACGGAACCGAAGTAGGCGCCGAGCAACACGTGCCTGGCATCCTCGTCGAGCTGGTTGTTGACCGAGAAGTTCGCGAGGTCAAAGAAGATGTCGCCGTTGCCTGCGTACTCCCAATCGACGATCCTGATCAGCGTCCCGTCGTCGATGAAGTTCGCGTTCAGCAGGTCGTTGTGGCACGGCCTCTCCGCCACGGGCCTACGCGCGGCGGCAATCCTACGTGCAACTTGACGGGCGCGCACGTAGCCCTCGGGAACAGGGACGCCCTTCGAGAATGCTGTCGTTCGGTAGTCCTCGACGATCTGGAACGGGTCGAAGCGCCGGGCCAGTTGTGGCCCTTGGTGCACCGCGCGCAGCGAGTTCGCGACACGGCGGATCGTCTCGGCTTCGTGCATCTGCTCGACCGGGACGATCGTGCCCTCGATGAAGCGCGTGACGAGATACCCATCCGGCTGAATGAAGTCGACAACCTCTGGGCCGACTCCAACCGCTGACGCCGCGAGTGACGCATCGTGCTCGACCCGGCGATCGATGCCGAGCCGGTCGGTGTCCTGGCCCGCGATTCGCAGGACGAACGCGCTGCCGTCTTCGAGCGTGACCTTCAGGTTGTGGTTTGTGATCCCGCCGCCGAGCACCTCGATCTGCGTCGTTTGCCCCGGCCAGACGCGCTCGACGATCTCCTCGAAAGCCACGCCGCGATCCTAGAGGTGTCGCAGTAGAACAGTGGCGCCCGCCGCGATTGCCATCGCGACAACGAGCCACACCTTCATCGGCGCAGCCCCAGCAGGCAGGCGGCGCTGGCAGCGACAAGCGGGACACCTGCGGGAGTGAACGGCAGCAGCAGGAGCACGATCGCGCCGCCGAGCGCCGCCGCCACACGAGCGCGCCGCCCGCGAAGCGTGGGCGCAGCCAGGCCGAGGAAGAGCGCAGCGAACGCGGCATCCAGCCCGTAGTCGCTCGGTTTGCCCAGCCGATCGCCCGCGACGGCCCCGATCACGGTGCCGGCGATCCAGAGGACATAGATCAGAAGACCGACGGCGATCAGCACCTCGCGCCGAAACCGCCCGCCGCGGCCGGCAAGCGCCCACGACTCGTCGACGATCAGCTGCGCCTCCAACAGCCGGCGCCACCATCCGCCCCTGAAGACGAAGGCGGCGGCGATACCCATCGGCATGTAGCGCGCGTTCAGAAACGCGGCCGCGACGATCGCGGCGACGACGCTTCCTCCCGCGCCGAGGACCGAGACCGCCGCCAACTGCGCCGAGCCCGCG
This sequence comes from Actinomycetes bacterium, assembly GCA_025358355.1. Classification (GTDB taxonomy): domain Bacteria; phylum Actinomycetota; class Thermoleophilia; order Gaiellales; family Gaiellaceae; genus Gaiella. The sequence goes on from JANYJX010000072.1 coordinate 7,391, forward strand.
AATGTCGTCGCCGAGAAGACGATTGACGCGGCCGGCCCCATGCCCACTCTTTTGGCAAGCAGCCCGAACGAGATTCCGAACAACAAAGGGCCAATCGCGATCGGCAATCCGGCTCGCGCACCATCGAGAAGTCGGCCGCCTTCCGTCTCGTCGGCCATCGTCCGAACGTACCAGCGGGCTACCGCGGTCGACACCGTCTCCCGACCAGGGCATACTCCTTGCTGTCCCGCCGACAAAGGAGGTTCGAACAGATGACCAGATCGTTTCCTCCGCGCTATTTCGTCGCCTGGGGCTCGCGCGGCGCCTTGAGCCTTCGTCGCTAGCGGAGCATTCCGCCGGCTGCTGACGATCTCCAGGCTCCGCGCTCCTCGGGCACAGCTCTCACACAGACCCCGAGATCGAGGGAGACTTCAGCAGTGGATGATTTGACGACGCTCGGCTGGGACGCCCGGCTGAGAGAGGAGTTCGAGCAGTACCGATCCGACGGGCTCGTTCCCGGGCGGGTCGCGGTTCAGCATCGCGGCGCGTGGGACGTGCTCACCGAGCTCGGCGAGCTGCGTGTCGACGCGGCCGGGCGCCTTCGGCACGACGCGGCGAACGTCGCCGAGCTGCCGGTCGTCGGCGACTGGGTCGCGATCGCCGCGCGGTCAGACGAGAGCGGCGGCACGATCCACGCCGTATTGCAGCGACGAACGAAGGTCTCGCGCAAGACGGCGTGGCAGGCCACCGAGGAGCAAGTGCTCGTCGCGAACGTCGACGTGATCTTCCTCGTCACGTCGGTGAACGAGGATCTCAACCCGCGCCGCCTCGAGCGCTATCTCACCCTCGCGTGGGAAAGCGGTGCGCAGCCGGTGTTCGTTCTGACGAAGTCGGATCTCGTTGACGACATCGCACCGGCCGCGGCGATCGTCGAATCGGTGGCGTTCGGCGTTCCCGTCATTCCGGTCTCCAGCGTGACGGGCGACGGCGTCGAGGAGGTTCGCGCATATCTCCCGGCCGGCGTGACTGGGGCGTTCATCGGCTCGTCGGGTGTCGGGAAGTCGACGCTCGTCAACTCGCTTGCCGGCGCCGAGTTGCTCGAGACGCGGGAGATCCGTGAGGACGGTCGCGGTCGTCACACAACGGTCCGGCGCGAGCTGATCGTGCTCCCCGGCGGCGGGTTGATCGTCGACACACCAGGGATGCGCGAGTTGCAGCTTTGGGACGCCGACGACGGGCTCGAGGAGGCGTTCGACGACGTCACATCGTTGTTCGCGAACTGCCGTTTCAGCGACTGCCGCCACGACAGCGAGCCTGGTTGCGCCGTGCAAGCTGCGTTGGCCGACGAGACACTCGCGACCGACCGCTGGGAGAGCTACCTCAGCCTGGAGAGCGAGCTCCAACGCCTGGAGCGGCGGCAAGACAAGCGCCTGCAGGCCGAGGAGAAGCGGAAGTGGAAGGCCCGCGGCGTCGAAGCCCGCGAGAACATGCGCCTCAAAGGGAACGACGGGTAGGAACGGGGGCTGGGACAGACTACGGTCAGTCTGTCCCAGCCCGTTTGCCTACGGCGTCAGCGCGTTCGCGCTACGGCGTCAGCACGTTCGCGGCGCCTTGCGTCGGCGTCGTGGTGAACGCCCAGTCGGACGCTGTGTTGTTCGTGTCCTTGCCGTCGGGGCTCCTGATTAGTGAACCGTTGACGGTGTTCGAATCGGCGACCGTGACCGGCAAGACCGTGCCCTCCAGGAGCGAGTAGGTCTTAGTGCCGATCGTCGTTGCGGTGATCGCGCCTTCGTACGAGAGCGCGTCGAGCAGGTTGCCGTTCGTGGTGTCGATCAACGCGAACCCGTCCGGGGCTCCGTTCTGCGCGTCCTTCGCAACCACCGTGTACGCACCCGGGGCAAGTGTCCCCGCGAGGTTGGCACGGTCGTACTCGGTCGAATCGCCACCGTTCACGAAGACGAGCGCCACACCATCGAGCGTCGCCACCGTGGTGCCAACGTTCTTGATCTCGACGAAGCCGCCGCTGTCTGCACCGACCTGGTCGTAGTCGACCTCGTTGATCACGAGGCTAGAGCCGTTCGGGGGTGGCGGAGGAGGCGGCGGCGTCCCGCTGCCGCAGCTGAGCGTGATCAGCCCAGCGGCGGTCGTGGCGACCGACACCGTTCCCGCCGTGCCATCGAACATCGTGCACGGTGTACCCGAGAGTGCCGACACCGACGCGATGCCTCCCGCGTCGCCCTTCGGACCTTGCGGCCCGGCTGACCCTGCCGGCCCAGCTGATCCTGCTGGCCCGGCCGACCCCGCCGGCCCAATCGGCCCGGTTAGCCCAGCCGGCCCTGCGATTCCAGTCAGCCCCGTCAGACCAGCCGGCCCAGTCAGACCGATCGGCCCTGCCGGACCAGTCGCCCCGGCGGACCCAGGTGTACCAGTCGATCCAGCAGGCCCAGCCGGACCAGTCGGACCGGCCTTGCCGTGGATATCCCACGACAGCGCGGTCTCTTCGCGACCACACGAGACGTCCTGCTCGACGACGCGCACGAAGCCGCGCCGCTTTGTCTTGCACGCATGGATCTGGCCGTCGCTGGACGCGGCGGACGCGATCGCCGCCGCCCCCACGAGAAGAACCAGAAGCCCGAGCACGATGGCCGCGAGCGGATAACGCTTCACATTCCCTCCTTGGTTGTTGACCTCGAGAGGGGTAGCTGCGCCTCGGTGTTGGCAGCTATTGGCCTTTCTGGACAGTAGACCTCAAAACGGCTTCAACAAGCGGCTCTGTGCACAACTCGGCACAGTTCCGGCACAGGTTTCGGCGGCTCAGAAGTTCTGCTTCGGCCCGCCCGTCTCGCTGACAGCCGTCGTCGAGACGGGGTTATTGGCGAAATCGGTCGCCGTGGCGGACGGCGTCCAGACGAATGTTGTGGCGGCGACGCCGGTCATGCTCCTCCGACAGCTCGAGACGCACGAGCCAAACGTGGGCGTGACGACGTTCGGCAAGATCATGGTCATCGTCGCGGCGAACTGCACCCGCCGACCCCGCGCCCAGGACTGCGGGCCGAGGTTGACGGAGCCGAGATTCACCCCGAGAACCGTCAGCTGGCTGGCCCGACGCCGGCCGCCCGGGATGCTGACGGTGACGGCCGTCGAGCCTCCCGTCCAGCCGGGCAGGATCGAGCCCGGCACAATCGGCTCCGAGAAAATGTAGGTCAGCTGGTCACCCGTGTCGAGCTTGCCGGCGACACCGCCGTTCGCAGCCGGGCTTGTCGCTCTCCGCGTCGATCGAGACTCGGAGCGACGTCGCGGCGATCGGGAACGAGTAACGGGTTGTGGATCCGCAGGCGCACTGTGGCGCCGTTCCCCGAGGAAAGGAGACTGCGCAGCCCGCCGGTGATCGAGAACGACAGCCCGCTTCCGACAGCCGTTCGGGCCGAGCCACCGCCCGACCGAGACACGAGCGGTCGACCCGTCAGCACGCGTTGCCCTGCGAGAACGGCCCAGTGAACGACAATGAGGTCGCCGCTTGCGCCGTCACCGGACACGCCGCGCACCATGAAGACGTGCCGGCCGAGCCGCAGTGAGCCATACGACGCCGGGCTCTGGCACCGCGCAAAACGCACGGCATCCATCGCGCACTCGAACGTGCGGCCGCCCTCGAACGCGAGCACGTCGGTCGCATCGCCGTTCTGTCGGACCGCCGGGATCCGTGACGCCAACGGGATCGACCCACGGCCGGCGCCGAGGAGCAGCAGCACGAGCAGGAGCGTCGCGCCGATCGCAAGCGCGAGAACCGCGGTCTGCCTGACACGAACGCTATGCACGACGATGTCCATCGCTACGAGGTGAGGAAGACGGTGAAGATGGCGCCCTGGCACTCATTCGGCGCCGCGGTGGCAAGCGTGATCGCGCTCACGAGATGCACATCGAGGGTCCCCTTCGCCGGGAACCGTCCATCCGTTGCCACCGTTCGTCTGGGTTGTGAAGGAAAGGCTTGAGGCGGTGCAGGCCGTGTGAGCCGAGTCGACTGCGAAACCCAGCGTGCCGCGCGTGGTGTCGAGCATGAGGCGCGAAAAGCTATAGCCAGATGTCGTCGGGTTCGTCAGCCGAGGCGATGTACGAGATGTTGACTGTGGCCTTCTTGCAGGCGTCCTGGTTCACGGTCGGCTTGTCGATCATCGAGATCGTCAGGCCGCCCCATGAGCCCTTGCCCGTGCCGCTCGCAACCGACGCGCCGACAGGTGCCGAGCCGCCGATTGCGAAGTTGGTCGCACCGTAGGAGACGCCAGCGCTCGAGCCGGTGACCGTTGCCGTGACGGCGGTTGCGAACACGGCGCTCGCATTCGGATTGTCGAAGTTCCCGCTCAACGTCTGCGCGGGACCACCGGGATCGCCACTCCCCAAGAAGGGGGAACTCGATTGGGCTGCCGCAGCTAGTCCTCCATCCGCCGGGTAGGCTGCCGCGCATGCTCGGGGGCAGCAACATGCCGACCGAGATCGCCGACGCTGCGTTGGCGGAGGCCGTTGTGGCCGAGTCGGCGGCGATGGAGGATCTGCTCCGACAGCTCGTCGCAGCACCGACGACGCTCGGCAACGAAGAGCCCGGCCAGGAGCTGATGCGCGAGGCGTTTCGCGAGGCAGGGCTGGATCCGCGCGATGTTCCGCTCGACGTCGAGGCGCTCCGCGCGAGCCCCTTCTCGTCGCCGTTCTCGTGGGATGTCTCGGGCAAAGCAAACGTCGTCGCCGACCTGCCTGTGGCCGGCGAGGGCGGCCGCTCGCTGGTCCTGCACGGCCACGTCGATGTCGTTGGGCCGGCCTCGGAACGGCTCTGGCGCACCCCGCCGTTCGAAGCCGTGCGCGAGGGAGATTGGATCTACGGGCGCGGCGCGGGCGACATGAAGGCCGGTCTCGTGGCGATTGTCGGGGTCGCCCGCGCGCTCCGCAGCCTGGGCCTCGCGCCGCTCGCGCCGGTGCAGCTGCAGTCGGTCGTCGAGGAGGAATGCACCGGTAACGGCGCGCTCCAATGCGTGCTCTCGTCGAGTTTCCAGCCGGACGCCGCTGTCATCACCGAGCCGTTCCCTGGCGCGATCACGACCTCGCAGATCGGCGTTCTCTGGTTCCACATCGATATTGCCGGCACCCCGGTGCATGTCGGCGAAGCGGGCGCAGGAGTCAATGCGATCGAAGCTGCGTTCCCGATCGTTGCCGCGCTGCACCGGCTCGAGGCAGAGCTGAACGAGGCTCCACCCGCCCCGTACGACGAGATCACTCACCCGATCAACCTCAACATCGGTGTGATCAGCGGCGGCGATTGGCCGTCGACCGTCGCCGCCGAATGCTCTTTCTCATGCCGGATTGCGCTGTATCCAGGGATGACCGTTGCCGACATGAAGGCCCGCGTCGAGACGACGATCGCCCGCGCTTCAGCGGCCGACTCCTACCTCGCGAAGCACCCGCCCGTCGTGCGCTACGACGGCTTCGCGTGCGAGGGCATCACCATCCCCGACGACGCGCCACTCGTCCGCACGCTCTCGACCGCGCACGAGCGACTCACGGGAGCCGCGGCGCCCACGATGGCCACGACGGCGACCACCGACGCGCGCGCTTTCGTCCAGCACGGGATCCCGGCCGTCTGCCTCGGCCCACACGCCGAAGCGATCCACGGCGTCAACGAGCGTGTGCTTTGGCCTTCAGTGATCCAGACTACGCAGGTGCTCGCATTCTTCATCCGAGACTGGTGCGGCCTGGCCCAAGGCCTGGCCCAATGAGTAGAGAGAAGGACAAGAGCAAGCGGGACAAGAAGGCCGCCAAGGCTGAGAAGAAGCTCGTGCGCTCCAACGGCGCGGTCGCCCCCGCCCAAGCCGTCGCCCCGTTGCGCGGGATCTCCGAGATCCGGCGCTTCTTCCGCACAAATGAGACGCCGATTTACTTCATCTCGGCAACAGCCTTCAATCTGCTCGGGATCGACCGCTGGGTGCGTCGCTTCGAGTACGTCAACTACTACGACTCGTTCGACGGCCACCATCCGAACATCTTCGTGCCCCAGCATGTCGCGCCGCCCGAGTTCGGCTCGATCGAGGAGATCTGCAACTACCTGCTCGAGCACAAGGAAGTCGTCGACCATGTCGCCGGAAATGCCGGCTCAGGGAAGGGTGCTGGCAAAGCCCTCTTCCTGATGTTCGACGACAAGACGGAGGAAATAGCGCGCGCAGCCGGCCTCGATGTCGCCTTCCCGGCCGCATCGCTGCGCACGAGGCTCGATTCGAAGATCGTCACGACCGAGCTCGGCAACGAAGCCGGCGTGCCGTCGGTGCCGAACGTTCTCGGCCGCGCCTCGTCGTACGGCGTCCTCCACGCGCTCTCGGTGAGCGCAGGACTGGGCCACGATCTCGTCGTGCAGACGCCGTACGGCGACTCCGGCCAGACGACGTTCTTCATCGCGTCACAGGCCGACTGGAACGAGCACGCCGAGAAGCTGATCGGCGAAGACCTCAAGGTGATGAAGCGGATCAGCTGCCGCGAGGCTGCAATGGAGGGCGTAATCACGCGCCACGGCACGCTTGTCGGGCCGTTGATGACCGAGCTGGCCGGCTTCCCCGAGTTGGCCCCGTACGGCGGCGGCTGGTGCGGCAACGATGTCTTCGCCGGCGCGCTCAGCGAGGAGCATCGCCGCCAGGCGCGCCACTACACGCAGCTGATGGGAGAGCGCCTGCGACACGACGGCTACCGCGGCTACTTCGAGCTCGACTTCCTCGCCGACATGGATTCCGGCCAGATGTACCTCGGCGAGCTGAACCCGCGCATCACCGGCGCGAGCTCGATGACGAACGTCACCGCCGTCGCGTACGGGGACATGCCGCTGTTCCTCTTTCACTTGCTCGAGTTCATGGATGTCGACTACGAGATCGACGTCGACGCCCTGAACGCGGGTTGGGCCGAGCCGACCGCGATCGACTCGTGGAGCCAGTTCATCCTCAAGGACACGGCCGACAAGGTGGAGCTGATCACCGAGGCGCCGAGGTCGGGGATCTGGCGGCTCGACCCGTCGGCGCACGGCGGGATTCGCTTCGTCCGTCGCGAGACCGACTGGCACACGGTTGAGCACGAGGACGAGGCGTTCTACCTGCGCATCGCTGCCGAGGGCGGCTACCGCTACCCCGGCGCCGACATCGGTATTCTCGTCTCGCGCGGGCGGCTGCAGTCCGACGAGCACGAGCTGAACGACCGCGCCCACGCGTGGATCACCGGCATCAAGAAGCAGTTCGTCACCGCGCCCGCTCCTGCCGGAGCCCCGATCCGCGAGCCGGAGCCCTTCTCATTCAAGATGCTGTGATGACGACAACGTTGACGTTCGAGGCGCTGACCTTCGAGGCGATCGGCGAGCTCGAACCCGGCCCGCAATAGCAGGCGCTGTTCGAGAAGCACTGGCCGCGGTATCGCGCGTGGTTCCTGCACGAGGGAGAGGCTGCTCGCACGTCTTATGCGGCTTCGCTCGCCGCATTGCGCACGCATATGCCCGAGCTCGTGCCGACCTACGAGCGCCTGTGCGAGCTCGTCGGCGGCGGCGATGTCGAGGCGCGTTTCCTCGCGATGTGGGAGCCGCCGTCGTACCTCTCGGGCTGCTCCCAGGGCGTTTGGCGTGCCGGCGATCCGGTGCTCGCTCGCAACTACGACTACGCGCCCGAGCGGCTCGAAGGCGCGATCCTGCACACGAGCTGGAACCGGCCCGTGATCGGCATGAGCGACTGCCTATGGGGGCTGCTCGACGGCGTGAACGACGCAGGGCTCGCGGTGTCGCTGGCCTTCGGCGGCCGCAAAGTCGTCGGCAGCGGCTTCGGCGTGCCGCTCGTCGTGCGGTACCTTTTGGAAACCTGCGAGACGACCGAGGACGCGCGCCGCGTGCTCCGTCGCCTCCGCTACCACCTCGCACACACGCTGACGATCGTGGATCGCTCGGGCGACGTCGTGACGGCGTTTCTCGCTCCCGATCGCGAGGTCGAACTCTCACCGGCGGTCGCTGCGACGAACCATCAGCGCGAGGTCGAGTGGGCCGAGCACGCACAGGCGACGCACACGCTCGAACGCGAGCACGAGCTGACGCGGCTGCTCGAACGCGACGAGACGACGGCCGACGGTTTCGTCGCCGCGTTCCTGCGCCCGCCGCTCTTCCAGCGCGACTACGCGCGCGGGATGGGCACGCTCTACACCGCTGGGTATCGCGTCGCGGAAGGGCGCGCGGATTACTTCTGGCCCGGCATCGAGTGGCGGCAGTCGTTCGGCGATTTCCAGCCGGGTACGCGCACGATTTACCTCGCTGAATCCACCGCCGCGTAGCGGCTAGCCGAGCGGCAGTCGGAGGATGAAGCGGCCGCCGCTGCTCGACTGGTCCGCGTCAATCTCGCCGCCCGCGCTCTGCGCGAGCCGGCGCGCGAGTGCGAGGCCGAGCCCGGCGCCCGGCTCAGCGCCAGCCACCGCGGCACTCCCACGCACGCCCGGCTCGAAAATCGCGCCCTGCTCATCGCGGCGCACGCCGGGGCCGTCGTCGACCACCGCGAGCACAGCCGCCGAACCGCTCTGGAGCAGAGTGATCTCGGCGCGGCCCCGCCCGTAGCGCACCGCGTTCTCGAGCAGCGGCCGGACGATCTGGGCAAGTAGCTCGACGTCGACTCCGACTCGCACGGGAGCCGGCGGCAGCCGAAGCTCGAGCTCGACGCCGTGCTCGGCCGCCAACGGTTGTGTCTCCGCGACAGCCCGCGTGACGGCATCGCGCGCGTCGCTCGACACGCGCGAAAGACCCGCCTCCTGACGTGCAGCTGCAACGAGCGTCTCGACGGTTCGCGTCATCTGCGCGGTACTGCGCGAGACGGCCTCCAGGCTCTCGCGATACTCATCGCCCGTCCGCTCGTGCTTCAACGCGAGCTCCACCTCGGTGGCGATCCGCGCGAGCGGCGTTCGCAGCTCGTGCGAGAGCTCGGCGGTGAACAGTTGCTCGTGACGCAGACTCGCGGCCAGCCGGCCGAGCAGAGCGTCGAGTGTGGCGCCGAGGCGCGTCAGCTCGTCGTACGGCTCGCCCAGCTCGAAGCGGTGATCGAGATCGAACTCGCTCCATGCGGCCGCGCTGGTCGTCATCCTCGCGACCGGTCGAAGCGCGCGGCCGAGGGCCCACCATGCGAGAGCCGTGATTGCGGCGAGCAGAAGGACGGCCAAGATCAGCGATCCGAGCAGCGCCGAGCGAGCGGTCTCGCCGTACGCGTCGAGCGAGACGGCGGCGACAACGGTCCCGACGCGAGCGCCTCGGTCGGTGATCGGCAGGGAGTAGAGGCGCACCCTCCCGTCCACGCTCAGGGCTCGCTCGGGCCCGCCGACGAGCGAGGCAACAGCGTTGTCGATCGACCGCGGCGCCTTCGGCTCCTCGATCACTTTGCTTCCGGAGAACACCCAAACCGGGATCCCGAGCCTGCCTCCGTCGGGCACCTCGGGTGCGACAGGCTTCCCGCCGGCAATCTCCAGCGATCCCAGCTCGACTTCGGCCTGCGCCCGAGCCAGCGATGTCGCGCTCGCCGACAAGCGCTGCGCCAACAGCACGTTGAAGGCCATGACACCAACGGCCAGCGCGATCGCCACCGCGGCCGTCACCGCAAGCAGCAGGCGCAGGCGAACGCCGAATCGAAAGGGCCATCTCATCGCAGCGAGTAGCCCACTCCGTGGGCGGTGACGATCTCGGGCGCCTCGGGCAAGTCGCGGAGCTTGCGGCGCAAGGCGGCGACGTAGACATCGAGCGTGTTGTCGTGGACGATCGCGCCGTGCGGCCAGCCGGCCTGCACGAGTGCGCGCCGTCGCACGGTTTCGCCGGGTTGTGCAGCGAGGCGCGCGAGGACACGGAACTCGGTGGGCGTGAGATCGACCGCGGCGTCGCCGCACGTTGCGGCGTGCGTGGCCGGGTCGAGCCGAAGGCTGCCGGCCTGCGTCACGTAGTCGGCGCCACCGCGACGGATGAGCGCCCACAACCTCGCGACCAGCTCCGCGAAGGCGAACGGCTTCGTCAGGTAGTCGTCGCCGCCGGCGGCGAACCCGGCGAGACGATCAGGCAGTGCATCTCGCGCGGTAAGGAAGATCACCGGGGCCGACACGCCCTGCGCACGGAGGGCCTGGACAACGTCACGGCCGTCGGCGTCAGGCAGACCGATGTCGACGATCAGCGCATCAGGCTCGACGCTCGCGACCCGCGCAAGAAGATCGGCTGCGCTCCCGCTCGCCACAACATCGAAGCCCTCCTCGGTGAGGCCACGGTGCAGCAACCTGCGAAGCTCCTGATCGTCCTCGAGGACGAGTACGCGCGGCTCGATCACTGCTCTCGCAGTATCTCTCCAAGCTCGAGCCGGCGGATGCCTCGTGCGGCAGCGAGACATGCGACAAGACTCGCTGCGATCGCTGCGGCAAAGAGGAAGCCGAGGAACAGCCACGGGATTGCGAGCGCGTCCGGCGGCGGATCGAAGACGTGCTGGAGCATCGCGACGAGCATCATCGAGAGCGCCCAGCCGAGCCCGACTGCCAGCGCGATGCTCGCCCCGAGCACGAGCGCCGCCTCCGACCAGAGGAAGGCCGCGATCTGCCTGAGCGGCGCGCCGAGCGCGGCCATCGTCGCGAACTCCTGGCGCCGTTCTCCCAGGCCGAGGGCGACGAAGAGGCCCATCGCGCCGGCTCCGAGCAAGACGGCGAAGAAGCTCTCGATCTTCGCGATACCGTTCAGATCGACCGCGGTGATCGAACTGACGGTTTGCTGGGTCTGCTCGCGGATGTTGCGCACGGATGTGCCGTCGGCGCTTGTCGCGGCTGCAATCTGTTGTGCAACCGTGATCGGGTCGCCGGCCACGCGCGCGAATACCGCGTTCGGGCCGCCGTCACGCGCCGCCGCCGAGAGATACGCGAGGTTCGCGACCATGAACGAGTCCTTCGGTGCCGACGGGAACTCCTGCACGCTGCCGACGACGTGGAACGGGACGACACGGAACTTCCCACTCGAGTGGTCGAGGACGCGTAGCCGCAGCAGCTCGCCGATCTTCAGCGAGTAGTCGGTAATCGTCTCCTTCGAGACGAGGATGCCGTCGCGTGTCGTGCGCAGCCGGCCGATCGATGCGCGCGCCGAGCCGCCGAGGAAGTACGAGTCGCGCAGCTGCGTCGCGTTCGCCAACGTCGAGGCGTCGATTCCGTAGGTGTCCTGCAAATCGGGGCCGACGTACGCGTATGAGTGGTCGACCCCGCTCACGGCGCGCACGCCCTTCAGGGCTCCGATCTTCGAGAGAAGACCCTTGCTTGCGACTACGCCGGACGGGGCAGTCGCGACGACATCCGCGCCGAGCGTCAGCTGCGCATCGACGCGCGCCTGCTGGTCGTAGGTGGCGGTAAAGATCCCCAGATTCACGCCGAAAGCGAGCAGGAGACCGACGACAACGAGCCCCCGGTTGACTGCGCTCCCGCGGCGACTCGCGCTCGCGAGTAGGAATCCACGAGTCGTCGTCGGCCGCGTGCCCGCGCCACGCCGCGCGATCCACGCAAGCGCGCCGCCCCGAACTCGGACGAGAATCAGCGTCGCCCCAAGCCACAGCAGCGCGGGCGCGAAGAACATGTAGACCGAGAGCGAGAGCGTCGGGTTCGAGTCCGGGTTGACGACCGCCGAGAACCCGGTGCGAGCCGTGAGCCAGTAGATGAGCCCGCTGATCGCAAGCGCGAGCACATCGAGATAGAGCCGCTGCCAGAGCGGCTTTGTCGTTCGTTGTGCTCGTCGCCGACCTTCGATGACGCTGTCGCGGAAGATCGACATGCTCGCCCCCACGCGCGCCGCCGCCGCACCCGCCGAGGCAAGAGCCACACAGGCCAGAATCGTCGTCGCAACTCGCCCCGCTGTGAGGCCGACTCCGCCGTTGATCAGCAGCGACGTCGACGCGAAGGCAAGCCCGGCGCCGAGCAGGCCGGCGGCTACACCAAGCAGCACGCTCTCGACAGCGGCGAGACCGATGAGCGAGCGCCGCGACGCGCCACGCGCCCGGAACAGCGAGAGGTCGCGTCGGTCGCGCGTCGCTGTTCCGAGCGCCGCGAGGTACGCGAGTCCGAGCGCGATCAAGGCGCCGGGCACGGCGAGCATGATGTAGAGCGTCTGTGCGTACAGGGCGTCGCCCGCCGCGGTCGAGAGGCTGCCGGACAGGTTGTCGACGAACTGCACGCGGCCGAGCAGGTTCCGCTCGACCCTGTTGCGAACCTGGCCCGCGCGAGCGAGCGCCTGGCCGGGGGTCGAGCCGAGACTCGCCGAATCGAGCTGCGCCTGCACCTGCCACTGGACGCCGTCCTGCGCGCCCGGAACGGCCGACCTGCCGACCGACGTCGTTCCGAGTGTCGGCAACGCGGACGCGATCGTCGTGGCGAACGTGTCGAGCTGCATGATCACGATCTGCGCCGGAGGCTGGGCGGGCGCGGGCCCGAGCACCGGGTTCAGCGGCTGGAAGAGCACATCGGGAGCGGTGACGAGCGCGACGCCGCTGACTCGGAACGCCTGCGGTTTCGCCCCGGCTCGCGGCGTGAGGCTGACGGTGTCGCCAACGCGTGCCTGAAGCGTCGCGGACAGCTGCTGATCGAGCACGATCTGGCCGCTTTGCAGGCCGCCGCGCAGCATCCGGAAGGTCTTGAGATTCGCCGAATAGCCGGCTGGAACCGCGAGCACTGAGCCGGCGCCGGTTCGGATCGAACCGGTCGGCGCGATGTGACCCGCCGCGGCAAACGATGCTGTCGCAACCGCGGACGCTTCCAGTACTCCCGCCTGTGTCGCTGTCGCCGCAGCGATAGCCGCCGCCTGCCCGTGCGACGCGACAGGGCCTTGCCAGTCGAGCGGCACGCTTCGCGTGGCGGCGGCGGTCATCGTCCGCAACGAGCTCCCGATGAACAGCAGCATCGCCCCGAGCAACGCGACCGAGACCGCCAAGACCAGCACGCGGAGGCCGGTGCGCAACGGGCTCCGCACCAACGCCGCCGTCGCCAAACGCGCAGCGGCAATCACTGCGAGTCCTCGACAATCGCGCCGTCACGCAGCTCGACACAGCGATCGAGCCCCGCGGCCACGTCCGCATCGTGGGTCGCGATCACAAGCGTGAAGCCGAGCTGCTCCTGCGCCGCGACGATCAGCGCCAAGACGCGCGCCGCCGTGTCGGAGTCGAGATGGCCGGTCGGCTCGTCGCAGAGCAACAACTCGGGTCTCTGCGCGAGTGCCCGTGCAATCGCGACCCGCTGCGACTCACCGCCGGAGAGCTCCGACGGCAGACTGTCCGCCTTGCGCTCGAGCCCGACGAGCGCGAGCAACTCGAGCGACTCGCTTCCGATGTCGCTTTGCGGATCAGCGATCGAGCGGCTGATCGCGACGTTTTCGAACGCCGTGAACGACGGCAGCAAGTTCGACCCCTGGAAAACGTAACCGATCCCTTGCGGGCGCGAAGCAAGCGGTGCTCCTTTCCACTCCACCGAGCCTTTCGTCGGCCGAACGAGGCCGCCGAGCACATGCAAAAGCGTCGTCTTTCCCGATCCAGACGGGCCCCAGAGTGCCGCGCGCTCGCCCGCGCCAAACGCCGCGTCGACATCGTCGAGAGAGACGACCGTTGCATCGCCGACGCCGTGGGTGACGCTGACACCATGGCAAGCGGAAAGCACCGGAACGACGACCGTCATGGCCGCAGCGCCCGTCGGGCCGGCTGAAACGCACGCACCGCCCCAAACAACTCGCCGAAGTTCAAGTGTCGGCCGACGGACGACAACGCGACACAGCCAATCGCGAGATCGACGATCACAAGCGCCGCCTGCATCCCGACGCCGAAGCCGAGCACGGCTGCCATGCTGCCGCTACCCGCGAGGACGACAACGAAAGCGGCCTGTTGCGTTCCCGCGTTCCCGGGCGAGATCGGCAACACCGAGACGGCGCTTTGCGTGGCGACCACGAGCAGCACAGCCCAGACGCTTGGATTCAGATGGAACGCGACGAGGAACCAGTAGACCGCCGCCAGCCGAAGCGTCCAGGCGACGAGCTTCCAAGCCACAACGCCGCAGACGAATGCACGCGGGGCGCGCAGGATCGATGCGCCCTGAGCCATCTTCGCGAGGAGCGATCCGAGCCGCCGACGCTCGAGCCTCGCCACAACAACGAGCCCGCTGAGCACGGCGACGCATGAAGTGAGCACGACAGGATGGCCGCCGACGAACCGCAAGCCGGCGAGCGGCGACCCGACCGGTCCAAGCGACCGTCCGGCGAGTAGCACCGCCACGATCACCGCGACACCGAAGATCATCTCAACGGCGCCCTCCAGAACGATCGTGGTCGCGATGGTCGCCGTGCTCGAGCTGGGGACGCGTCGGCGCAGGATGCCGAGCCGCAGCGCCTCGCCGATCCGCGCGGGCAGCAGAGTGTTCGCGCCGATCGCTCCCGCAAAGCTCGTGAACGTCGTGCCGAAGGTGATGCCGGCCTGCGGATGCGCGTGACGAACAATCGCGTGCCACGAGCGAGCCTCAGCGACGACTTTGACGACGTGGAGCACAAGGGCGATTGCCAACGCGCCAGCGGAGACGCGTCCAAGGCTGTCGAGGGTGTTGCCGGCGAGCGAGAGCATCAGACTCGCCCGGAGAACGCGCGACCGTCGGTGACGTGGACGATCCGATCGGCCGCTTCGGCGACGCGGCGCGCGTGCGTCACGGTAACGATCGTCGAGCCGCATTCCGCGCGCAGACGGCCCAACGCGTCGAGGACGATCTCCTCGTTTCTCGCATCGAGCTCGCCCGTTGGCTCGTCGGCAAGCACGAGCGGCGCCTCACGAGCAGCCGCCGCGGCTATCGCGACGCGCTGCTGCTCGCCACCCGAGAGCGCGGTGACGCGGTGGTCGGCCCGGCGGTCGAGACCAAACATCGCAAGCGCGTTGTCGGCTCGGCGAGCGACATTCGATTGATGCGCGAGCCTCAATGCCACGACCACGTTCTCGCGGGCGGTCAGGTCGGGCCACAGGTTGTCGCTCTGCAGAACAAGCGCGACCGTGCGGGCCCGATACGAGGCAAGCTCACGCTCGTCGAGCTGCCCGAGCGGCTGCCCGAAAGCTCGAACCTCGCCGGCCGACGCGGTATCCAGCCCGGCAGCGAGATGCAAGAACGTGCTCTTCCCCGACCCCGAGCGGCCTAGCACGGCAACGATCTCCCCTCGCTCGATCCGCAGATCGAGTCCGCGAAGAGCAACGGTCTCGACCGGCCCGGAGCGGAACAGCTTGAAGACGTCGATCAGCTCGAGTGCAGGCCACTCGAGCGCGGCGACATCGTGCTCTGGCTCCTCGTAGAGGCTCGCGACTACCTCCACCGGAAGCTCTCGATCATCAGCCGGTACGCGTCGACGTTGTCGACACCTCGCGGCGTGCCGAGGTCGACGACAGCCACGCGCCCCGCATGCGACACGTAGTAACGGTCGACGACGAGCTCGACGCGCTTGCCGGTCACCGGGTTGGGCGCGCTGCGGGTCGAGTAGACGATCTTCACAGCAGCCGGGCCGTGAAGGGCGAGTGAGGTCGGCCCCGCGAAGCGCAGCGACGGCGAGACCTTCGCCAGTCGCTTCATCGCGTCTATGACCGAGCCGATCGACGGCGGCGTGGCACGCGAGACGGTGATCCGCACGAGGTTGTTCTTGTCCTGGAAGACGACGACCGAGCCCGAGCCGCGCTGCGCCCAACCTTCCGGGTACTTGATCGAATAGCCAGCCGCACGGTTCGAGAACGTGAGGAAGACCTGGTTGTCCGGAACATCGCCGGTCGCGGTCGCCTGCGCCTCAGGGGTGAGCGCGCCCGACACCGGCGCTTGAGGCGGCGTGACGGCTGTCGTCGTGGAGACAGGCGAGGCCGATCCGCACCCGACCGCAAGAGCGCCGACTGTCAGCAGAACAGAGAAGCCAACGACCACGTCACGGAGCTTCATTGCCGAATCGTGCGCCAAGCGATCTGAAGATGTCCTGAGCGGGCACGCATGCCCGGGCAGAACGTCAGCGGAGGATGCCAGTGTGGCCGAGGGAGTAGCGGCCTGGTTGTGGCCAGACGCTGAGACCATGAGGGCCTTGCCCGACCGGGATGCGTGCTAGCAAGCGGCCGTTCTTCGTACTGAGCGCGTAGACAACACCGCTCCACCGGCCTGAAAGCCAGAGCACCTTGCCGTCTGCGGAGACGTTTCCCATGTCGGGGCTCCCGCCACCCGGGATCCGCCACGTGCCGACAATCTTGCCGGTACGAAAGCTGAGCACGGACACCGAGCCCTCAGCGCGGTTGGTGACGTAGAGCACTTTCGCGTCGCGGCTCACATAGAGGCCGTGCGTGCCACGTCCTGTTCGCAGGAAGCCGAGCACGCGCAGACGACGGCTGTCGACCTTCCAGACACCTCCCGCCGCCATATCCGCGACATAGAACGTGCGACCGTCAGGCGAGAGCTTCACGTCCTGCGGCGCGGCGCCGGAGCGGAGGCTCAACGTCCTGACAATGCGCTCGCGTTGGACGTCGACCTTGACCAGCTGGCCCGAGAACTCGCAGCTCGCTAGAAGGTATGACCCGTCGGCCGAGAAGTCCATGTGATCAATGCCGGCGCAGGGCACGTGCACCGAACGGTGCAGCCGGAACGTGTGCGCATCACGGAAGTCGAGCCGGTGAAGACGCTCGGCGACGACGATCGCGTAGCGGCCGTCGGGCGTGAAGTACATGTTGTAGGGATCGTCGACGGGGATCGGCCGACCGGGAGCGCCCGTTCGCGGATTGATCGGCGTCAGGCTATTCCCCGTGTCGTTCGTCACGTACAGCGTCTTCAAGTCGTACGACGGAACGACGTGCTGTGGCAGGCCACCAACGGCGAAATGACGCACAACCCTGAACGTCACCGGGTCGATCTCGTCGACGGTGTTGCTCTGCGAGTTCGGAACATAGATCCGCGGCAGCGCTCGCCGCGCCGGGCCACGCAGCATGTTCGCGCCATCCGCCGCATAGACGTTGCTGGACGCGACGAGCGGCGGGGCGATCGCGCGCGCAGACGGGGTGCGCGTGTTGGCCTTTCCCTGCCGGAGCAGTGTCACTGTCCCAACCGTGCCGGCTGCACCGCGGCCGCCCGCGACCAAGATGCCCCCGCGTGTCGACACCGCCGCCAGATCGCTCAGCGCCGACGGCAAGCGACCCGCGACTCTCACGCGCCGCGTTCGAAGGGCTACCGAGACGATCGCGGCGGTCGGAGTGCCGACCGTGGCGCTTCTGCCTCCGATCACGTACGCGACGTCCCCGATCGCTGCAGCGGCAGCGTGGGTGAGCGGCGCCGGCAGACGCCCGAGCAGCGTCACGCGGCCGCTCGCAGGCGCGAACTCGAGTACCGCCGAGCTCGCGGTCCCGTCCACCTTCGACCCACCGGCGATCACGAGGCGCCCACCAACAGACGTCACGGCGGCGTACCGCAACGGTGTCGGGAGATGTCCGACGACCCGCGCCCGCCCGCCGGGTCGCCAGGCAACGATCGTGTCGAGCCAGCGCGTTCCCGTGTAGCCGCCCACGATGTATGCGGTACCGCCCACTGCGGCAGCGGCTTGATCCGAGCTTGGAGCGGGTAGGCGACCCACCACTGTGGTGGCGCCGCTGGAGGGATCGACGCGGATGATCTCGTCGTGCTGCCGCACCCCGTCCCCACCGCCGAGGAGATAGATCATCGAGCCGAGCCGCGCACCGCCGGCATCGTGCACGGCGAACGGCAGCTTGCCGATCTGGCGGCTACCGGTGCTCGAGACCGCGATCACGGCGTCAGTCGACGCGTCGGCTGCCGTGAGCCCACCAAGGAGGAGCATGCGACCGGCTGGATCGACTACGGCCGCGGTGTCCTGCAGGGGCGAGCCGAGGTGACGAGCCGACGATCCGACCAAGCGCACCGTGGGATGAGACCGACGCGCTACCGGAGTCGCCGGCACCCGGCTGGCCGGTTCGGTCGGGCCACTCGCCGTCGAGGTGCCGGGCGCGCGAGTTGTCAGCCACCACCCGAACGCGACCGCGCCGAGCACCGCAAGTCCGATGAGTGCGAGCGCCGCCCCGCGTCGCGGATACGCAAACCGCACGCAGCCATGATGTCGCCTCCAACCTGAACGGCTCCTGAAGGCCCGTTCGGGACCCGAGCTAGCCCGGTTGCTCGGTGGCGACGACCAGCTCTCGCTCGATCGCGGCTTCGAGCTCTTCGACCTTGAAGCCGAACGGGCCCTCGCCGCCCTGGTAGGCGATCTTCCCGTCCGTCCCGATCAGATAGAGCCGATCGGGCCAGCCGCCGTAGCGCCGCCCAACCTCGTCGTCCACATCGTCGATCAGTACCGGCAGCTCAAGCTCGAACCGTGTGCCGCAAGCGACGGCAACCTCGCCGCGCCCGGCTGCGGTCTGCGGATCCGCCACGAGAATCCCGTCGTCGCGGTTGCTCTCCAGCACCCAGCCGTCTTCCGGATGTGCCTCGCGGATGTAGACGACGAAGAAGGCGACCGCGTCCTCAAACCGCCGATACAGAGCCGAGAGCGCGCCCAACTGGGCGCGAAACGGCGGTCAGGTGTATGAGCCGAAGACGAGCGCGACCGGCCGCACACCCACGAACTCGCCGATAGCGGCCCTGTCCCCGTCGGGAGTGGGAAGCTCAAACAGGAACGCCGGCTCGCCGGGCGCGAGCTTCGCCGTCATCAGGTCGCGATGGAACGCGGACGAGAGGACATCCTCCATCGTCAGCGGCGAATCGGCCGGGGTCGGAGGTCCGTGTTGGCTCACAACCTCACCCTAACGACGGAAGAGCGCAGCCTGGCCCTGCCCAACGCCGATGCACAGCGTCGCGAGGCCGAGGTGGCCGTCGCGTCGCCGCAGCTCGTGCAGGAGCGAGACGACGAGCCGCGCGCCCGACATGCCTAGCGGATGGCCAAGCGCGATCGCGCCGCCGTTAACGTTTACGCGCTCTTCGTCGAGACCGAGCTCGCGGATCACGGCAACGCTCTGCGAGGCGAAGGCCTCGTTCAGCTCGACTAGATCAATGTCGGCGAGATCAACGCCGGCTCGCGCGAGTAGTCGCCGCACGGCGGGAATCGGCCCGATACCCATCACGCGCGGATCGACACCGGTCACCGCGGAACCGACGAACTCGCCGAGCGGCTCTATGCCAAGCGCGGCGGCCTTCTCCTCACTGGCGATCACAAGAGCCGCAGCGCCGTCGTTGATCCCGCTCGCGTTACCAGCCGTCACCGTCCCATCGACGCGGAACGCGGGCTTCAACGACGCGAGCTTCTCGGCCGACGTGTCGGGTCGCGGATGCTCGTCGCGTACAAGCTCGCCCGCCGGAATCAGCTCAGCCGCGAAGCGGCACGCGGCGTCGGCAGCCGCCCATCTCGCCTGCGAGCGCAGCGCAAACGCGTCCTGCTCCTCGCGCGACACACCCCACTCTGCGGCCACGTTCTCGCCGGTCTCGCCCATGCTCTCGGTCGAATGGCTCTCGGCATAGCGCAGGTTGACGAAACGCCAGCCGAGCGTTGTGTCGTACAGCGGGCGATCGCCACGCTCGAATGGCTTGGCTGGCTTCGCCGTGACGAGCGGCGCGCGACTCATCGACTCGACACCGCCCGCGACGAACAGGTCACCATCTCCCGCGATCACCGCGTGACACGCGCCGACAACAGCCGAAAGACCAGACGCGCAGAGCCGGTTCACAGTGACTCCACCCACGCTGTCGGGCAGCCCGGCGAGCAGCGCGGCGAAGCGCGCGACGTTGCGGTTGTCCTCGCCGGCCTGATTCGCGCAGCCGAGCCACACATCCTCGATCTCGGCCGGATCCACCCCCGCGCGCTCGACCGCAGCCGCGATCGCAAGCGCAGCAAGATCGTCGGGCCGCACGCCAGACAGGCCACCGCCGTAGCGCCCCACCGGGGTTCGGACGGCCGAGAGGATGACGGCGCGACTCACCGTGTGCAACCTACGTGACTCGGCTCAGCTCGCTCCGCCGCTGACGCCGATCGCGGCCAGCGCATCGAGCCTCGTCTTCGCCGCGTGAACGCCGAGGCCGCCAGCGGATTGCCTTCCGCCATCAAGAACCCAGGCGACGCGGTCGATATCGCGGGTGTGCCGGACTCCGACAAGCTCCCGCTCGTTCTCGTCGTTGTCGCCGACGACGACGGCGTGACCCGCGCCATGGTGAGCGGATGGCTGCGGGACTCCGGCGTCGATGTCGTCGCCGCGCGCGACGGCGACGAGGCGCTGGTCGTGGCGACCGCACAGAAGCCCGACCTTCTCATCGTCGATGTGACGATGCCGGGCCGGGACGGGCACGACGTGTGTCGCGCGATCCAGGCTGCGAGCGCGGTGCCGCCACCCGTCATCTTTCTTACGGCGCACACGACGACGACCGCTCGCGTGGCCGGCCTCGATGCCGGTGCCGTCGACTACATCGTGAAGCCGTTCGAGCAGGCCGAGCTCGTCGCTCGAGTCCGCGCAGCGCTTCGCACGAAGGCGGCGCGCGACGGCTTCGTCGAGCAGGCGACCCGCGACAGGCTCACCGGCCTGCTGAACCGCCGCGAGATCGACGTTCATGCCGAGGCTGCAGTGTCGCTCGCTCACAGGCATGGTCGCTCGGTCTCGTTTCTGATGGTTGACATCGACTATTTCAAGCGGATCAACGACCGCTACGGAGACGCGGCGGGCGACGAGGTGCTGCGCGAGGTTGCGCGCCGGATCTTCGCGGCGTGCCGCGCATCGGATGTCGTCGGGCGCTACGGCGGCGAAGAGTTCCTGCTGATCCTGCCCGAGACGCTTGTCGACGCCGCAGCCACCACGGGCGACAAGATCCGTCGGGTTCTCTCGGAGGAGCCAGTCAAATGCGACGATCTGCGCATCGCGATCACGGCGAGCGTCGGCGTCGCAGAGCTGAATCCGGGCATGCGGACGGCCGAGCTCTACGAAGCCGCCGACCGCGCGCTCTACCGTGCAAAAGAGCTAGGCCGAAACCGCACCGAGCTGCACCGGCCCGACCTCGACCTCGTCTCCGACTAGCCCGTCGCCGGCAAACCGGAGTCAGGTCTTCCGCCCGGTTCTAAAACCAACGTTCGCCGTGCCCCTGCGTCCGCGAAAGGATTGAAGCCGCTCCGGCACGACAGAAGCAACCACGCCGAACCATGGGTGGGCGGCCGGCGCCTAATGCGAGAAGCAGCACAAGCGCTTAGGCAACCTTCTTGCGTGCTGCGTCTTGAAGGTTGGTGAGTTCAATATTGCTCTTGTTGTCTTGCGCGGAGAGAGTTGCAGCAATCGCTGCAACTCTTCCTCGGGATCTAACGACCCGGCAGCTTGTTCCAGCTGGGGTTCGTCAGTTGTGTGCCGACGTTGCGGTCCGGCAAGGTGCAACGGCATGAAGAGACTCGCCACTGCGTAGCGGGCGGCCAAGATGAGGAGAGTGCGGCCCCGCCACGCGCTGTCGTTCCAGCCGGTGGCCACCGCAGGCACAACGGCACCGGCAATCACAGCGTTCGCAGCTACAAGACCAGGCCCTTACTCTCGATCGTGGTCAAGCGTTCTTCGCTACGGGTGAGAAACACATGGCGCTCTCGGCACCGGGGCCGCCGCAAGGCTCGAACATCTGCCGCGCTGTGCGATGTTAAGCGGAGCGGAACGCGCGCCAGAAACCACAGGAGGACGAGATGAGATGGGTCACACGTGAACGGCCGAAGACCGACCGAATCGCTTGCCCTTGGCTGATCAAGAAGTTCATCGACCCCGACGCAGAGTTCGTCTACGTTCCCGCCGACCAGGTCGTCGAGACCGCCAACCGCGAAGGCTCGCATTCCTACGACGCATCGGGCGCGACATATACGCACCGTGACGGGCTCTGCTCGTTCGAGGTGCTTGTCGAGGAGTACAAGATCGATGACCCGGCCGTGAAGCTGCTTGCGCGCATCGTGCACGGCGCCGACATCAGCGACGACCGTGACGCAACGCCGCAGTCGCGTGGGCTCCTCGCTGTGGCGGAAGGCTTCTACCTGCTCGAGCTCGGTGACGACCTCCGCCAGCTCGAGCTCTCGTTGCCGGTATACGACGCGCTCTATGCCTGGTGTCAGCACGAGATTGCGACGGCGTGACGCTCAGGCGGATCGACTTCATCCCGATTCCAGCGGGCGCTGCACCGGGGTTCGACCACGCAGATGTCTACCGCGCCGGCAGGCGGCTGTACGTCGCGCACACCGGAGCCGACCGCGTCGACGTGCTCGATTGCGAGAACCTGACGTACCTGCGCTCGCTGCCTGGCCTGTCCGGTGTCGCGGGCGTTTTGATCGACGAGCCGCACGATCGCCTCTTCACGAGCGACCGCGGCGCTGCGCGGGTCAGCATCTTCCGCTGCTCCGACGAGAAACTTCTCGGCCAGGTCGCGGTGGGCGCGCACCCGAACGGCCTCGCCTACGACCCGGCCAGGCGGCGGCTGTACAGCTTCAACCTCGGCAATCCGCTTGGCGTCGACTGCAGCGCATCCGTGGTCGACATCGCAACGCTGCACGTCGTGGCCACGATCCCTCTCGCCGGCCGGCCTCGCTGGGCGGTGTACGACGGCGACCGCGACACGATCTACGCGAACGTCCGCGATCCGGCCGAGATCGCCGTGATCGACTGCGCTCGGGCCACCATTACGCGAACGCTTCCCATCCCCTCCGCCGGCCCACATGGGCTGTGGCTCGACGGCGACCGCCTGTTCTGCGCGGCTGATGGAGGAGACCTCGTCGTCCTCGATCGCGACAGCGGCGCGATCCTCGCAAGCCTCCCGCTACCCGGCGTCCCAGACGTCCTCATGCACGACGCACGGCTCCGGCGGCTGTACGTCGCCGTTGGGGATCCGGGCGTCGTGTGCAGCTTCGACAGCGACCGCCTCGAACATGTCGAGACGGTCGCCACCGAGGAAGGTGCGCACACGATCGGCTGGGACCCGTTCGGGCAGAACCTCTACGCGTTCTGCCCGACGAGCGGCGGCGCCGCGATCTACACCGAGCGCTGACCCCCGGCTATCTCCTCGGCCGAGAGTCAGCTCGGCTGGGGCACGATCCGGATGTACGGCCGCGGCTCCTGCCAGCCGTCCGGGTACTTCTCCCTGGCCTCGTCGTTCGAGACCGAGCCGGCGATGATCACGTCGTCGCCCTGCTGCCAGTTCACCGGTGTCGCGACCTTGTGCTTCGCTGTGAGCTGCAGCGAGTCGATCACGCGCAGCACCTCGTCGAAGTTGCGGCCGGTTGTCATCGGGTAGACAAGGATGAGCTTCACCTTCTTGTCGGGGCCGATCACGAACACGTTCCGCACCGTCTGATTGTCGGCCGGCGTCCGCACCAGCGGATCGCCCGAGACGCTCGCGGGAAGCATCCCGTAGAGCTTCGACACGTTGAAATCGATGTCACCGATCATTGGGTAGTTCGGCGCGTGACCTTGTGTGGCCGCGATGTCGGCGGCCCAGTCGACGTGTCGGTCGACCGGGTCGACGGACAGCCCGATCACCTTCACGTTGCGGCTGTCGAAGTCGGGCTTGATCTTCGCCATGTACCCGAGCTCGGTGGTGCAAACCGGGGTGAAATCCTTGGGGTGCGAGAACAGCACCGCCCACGAGTCGCCGATCCAGTCGTGGAAGTTGATCCGCCCATCCGTGGTCTCAGCCTCGAAGTCCGGTGCCGTGTCGCCAAGCTGCAGAGCCATCTCCATCCTCCTCATCTCGGGTCGGGGTGCTCGGTCACCAACTGGCCGCACCCACCGCGTCTCCGCGCAAGCGTATCGCATTACTTCAATAGGTAAAGCCGCTGACCTTGCGCAACTCCTCGAGCCCCTGATCGACGACCTAGGTCTTCAAACGGCCGCGCTAGTCCGCAGCTAGCCGTTCGCGGAAGACGCAGGAGTTCGTCCATCGTGCCAGCGACGCAGGGTTCGGTGCTCAGCTCCTCCCGCTCGGCACGGTCGAAGAGTTGAGGAGCACGCCGACGGTCAGGTCGGGCCTGCCCCGGGTCGCCAGCCTCCGTGCTGCTCGACGTGCAGCAGGTCGACACGCTCAGTGTCGGTCAGCGTCGGCTCGTGTCGGGCGATCAGCTCTGCGAGCTCGGTGTGCAGCTGCCCGACTCGGTCAGCCACCGTGTCTCCTGCTGCCGGAGCTAGCGCAGTCGATAAACGATGCGGCCACGATCGAGGTCGTACGATGAGACCTCGACCCGCACGCGATCGCCGGGACCCATGCGGATGCGGTGTCGCTTCATGCGGCCCGCGGTGTAGCCGATCATCTCGTGCCCGTTGTCGAGAGTCAGCCGGAACATCCGGTTGCGGAGAGACTCGGTGATCTCTCCTTCCATCTCGATCTTCTCTTCTTTGACTGCGATGGCGGAGCTCCCTTCGTGTCGCATTGAAAAGAGTGGAGGCCTGTGACTGCCGAAGCGGCCACAGGCCTCCAGTGTCACGAACTACGAAACGACGGTGACGTTGGTCGCCTCCGGGCCCTTCGCGCCCTCGCGGGCCTCGTAGGTCACCTTCGCGCCCTCCGGGAGCGACTTGAAGCCCTCACCGGCAATGTTGCTGTGATGCACGAAAAGATCTTTCGATCCCTCGGCGGGCTCGATAAAGCCGAAGCCCTTCGCATCGTTGAACCACTTAACGGTTCCTTCTGCCATAGAAATACACCTCCCAACATAACTCTCACGAACGCATTGGGAAGGCGCAGACGCGCAGACCGAACTCGCTCTAACTTGCCGGGCACCATACCAGCCCGGTACCACCAACGGCAAACGGGCGTTCTCGTAGCCTCATCTCGTACGCCTCAACAGGGTTCGACGGAAGCGGTGAAGCCGAGGATCAGCTCGGCGGTGTCGAGCGGGACGTCCAGCTGAGGGCAATGGCCGACCCCGTCCAGCACAACCCAGTCCGCATCGGTAGCCAGTCGGCGCGGAAGCGCGCGCCCGCTGACGGCCATGGCAACAGCGCGTCGTCGGTTCCCCAAACGATTCGCACCGGGCAGGTGGTCTTCTCCGCATCGAGATTCCAGTCCAGGCGGCGCGCGTAACTCGAGGAGCGGCGCCACGTCGCACGCGGCCGCGGCACGGATCACGTGCGCTACAAGCTCGGCCGGAATGTGCTCGTAGTTCATCGTGATCAGCTGCGTGGCGCGGCGCCGGCCGTCGGGGGTCGCAGCCGATCGCGTCGGCATGCGGTGCGACAGCTTGCAGCTGCTCGTGCATCGTCTCCTGCAGGCGGAGCGTGTCTCGGAACAACTCGTCGCCACGCGCCCAGCCGCCTGCCGGGACCAGCGCCACGACCGACCGCGCCCGGCCACGCGCCGCCAACTGCAACGCGACGCAGCCGCCGAGAGAGTTGCCCACGATGTGCGCCGTCTCGAAGCCTGCACCGTCTATCGCGTGCTCGACTGCGTCAGCGAACAGCGAGTCACTGATCTCATCCTCGAGCGCAGGCCCACCCGAATGGCCTGGCAACGTCGGCGTAAGAACCGCGTGCCGGTGTGACAGCATCGGCAGCACGAGATCCTGCGTCCGTCCCGTATCCACGAACCCATGAAGACAAAACAAGCGGCGTGGAAGAACCGGTGAGAGCCAAGTACATGCACGGACCGCAGTCCCCGCAGCGGCCTCGCGTGAGTGGCAAGCTGTCGCTTGATGAGCACCTCGATACGCACCGGAGCCGATCGGACGCTGGAGCTGCTCGCCCTGCAGGTGGGCCGACCGCTGAGCGAGGTCGAAACTCCCGTCGCGGTCGTCGACCTCGACCTGCTCGAAGCCAACCTGCAGGACTTGCAGACGTATGTCGACGGGCACGGCATCGCGCTGTGGCCCCATACGAAGACGCACAAGTCGCCCGAGATCGGCCTCCGGCAGCTCGAGCTCGGCGCGGGTGGTCTCACGGTTGCGAAGACGGGCGAGGCCGAGGTGTTCCAGGAAGCGGGCGCGTCGCGGATCCTCGTGCACTACCCGCCCTTCGGCACCGACAAGTGGGAGCGCCTCGCGCGGATCGCGGCCGAGGGCGTCGAGCTGACCGTCGCAGTCGACAGCCTCGCGCCGGCTGCGGGCCTTGCTGCCGCGCTCGCGCGACACGGCGCGCGAGCGACGTTGCTCGTCGAGCTCGACGTCGGCCTGCACCGCACCGGCCAGACCACAGCCGCTGCTGCACTCGCGCTGGCGCAGTCGCTCTCGCAGCTTCCGGCGGTCGACGTTGTCGGCATCAGCTGCTATCCCGGCCATCTCCAAGGTGACCCCGCTGCGATTCGCCGGAACGTCGTCGCCGTCGATGAGCTGCTGCGCGAGACGCGCGATGCCTTCTCGGCCTCGGGCATTCGCTGCGACCGGATCTCGGGCGGCTCCACCCCGTCGCGCTACCTCACGCACGAGACGTGCGTCAACGAGCTGCGCTCCGGGACGTATGCGTTCCTCGACCGCGTAGTCAGCGGCGACGAGCTCGAAAAATGCGCTCTGCGAGTCGTGGTCACTGTCGTATCCGACGCGGTGCCGGGGCAGATCGTCGTCGATGCTGGCTCGAAGACGCTGACCTCCGACGATCATCCGGACGGCGGGCACGGCGCGATCGTCGGCTGGCCCGGCGCAAACCTCCACACGATCAACGAGGAGCACGGCTACGTGGACGTCTCGTCGCTGGCCGAGCGGCCCGCGATCGGCGACCAGCTGCAGATCATCCCGAACCACGCGTGCGGCTGCGTCAACCTCCACGACGGGCTGCTGGCCGTGCGGGACGGCGTCGTCGATCACGTGATCGCCGTGTCCGCACGCGGCCTCGTTCGTTAGCGGTAGGGCTCCCAGACGTCGCGCGGCGTCACGCAGTAGGCCGTGTAGTCGGTGTTGCTGATCTGGCAGATGCCGGTCTGCGCCACCATCGCCATCAGCAGAGCCGCCTGCGGCCGCGCGATGTCGTAGTCCGCGACGATCCATTCGAGTAGCTCGCGGTACGCCTGGCGCGCGCTCCACTCGAGCGGCTTCCCGGACACGAGTGTCGTCCAATTCGTCGCCGTCTCGATACGCGGCCAGGTCATCGACGTCGGTCGCGTGCGCGGCTCCGCGCTCGCCGTGATCAGCGCACCGACTTCGGGAGGCCCGACGATCTCGCCGTCGCCCATCAGCGCCTTGCTGTCGCCGAAGTAGAGACCGCCGCCGTCGTGCCCGACCGGGAGCACAACGGTCGCGCCGGCGCGGATCTCGCGGCAGTCGAGGTTGCCGCCGTACCGCCCTTGCAGCATCGCGTGCGGGCTTCCCTCATCGGGCCGCACGGCGAGGCAGCCGATCAACGGGCGGGTGGGGAGCGTCGTACGCTCGTCGAAGCGAACGGTTCCACCTTCGGCCGGGAAGATTGCGCACGCACTCTCGTCGTCCCACCACGCGTATGGGTCGGCGGCGGTGTACGCGCCGTAGACGACGACGCCCGGGGTCGTGACCTCGACCGAGTGGATCGTCACCGCCACTGCGCCGCCCACGACCGCACCGGCGACGCTGATCGGCCCGGTGACTGCCCACTTGAGCGCCTCGGCGCGCGCGTAGCTCTCGCGTGTGAACTCGGCAGGCGACGAGAACGTGTTCCCGAAGCCCTCGACCGACTCGACCTCGAACCGCTCGCCGGGCTCGACGGTCCCGATCGAGGCGTGCTCGGAGCTGTAGGCGTACTTGGCGTCGTTCTCCGAGAAGCGCTGCATCCCGGCGCGACTATATTGCTGCGTTCCCTCGTGCAACGTCTTACCGATCAGGTCGCCGTCGTGACCGGCGCCGCGCAAGGCATTGGCCGCGGGATCGCATCCGTGCTCGCGGCAGAGGGCGCCCGGGTCGTGATCTGCGATCTCGACGCCGATCTCGCCGAGTCGACAGCGACCGACCTCCGCGCACAGGGCCTGGACGTGCTCGCGGTCGCGACGGATGTCACCGAGCGGGCTTCGGTCGACGCGATGGCAGCCCGGGTCGTCGCCGACTACGGCCGGATCGACATCCTGGCGGCGAATGCGGGGATCTATCCAACCGCAGCTCTCGCCGAGATCGACGACGCGATGTGGGATCGCGTGATGGACGTCAACGTGACCGGGGCCGTTCGGGTCGTCCAGGCGTGCATGCCTGCGATGGTGTCGCGCACGTACGGGCGAATCGTGCTCACCTCCTCGATCACGGGGCCTCTCACAGGCCAGCCAGGGTTCACCCACTACGGCGCATCGAAGGCCGCGATGCTCGGCTTCATGCGCTCCGCCGCGGTCGAGTTGGCGACGAGTGGCGTCACGGTCAACGCCGTCCTCCCCGGAAACGTCAAGACACCGGGATTCGCGACCATGAGCGACGAGCATCAGCGCCTGATGCTGACATCGATCCCGATGAGGCGGTACGCCGACCCTGAGGACATTGGCTGGGCAGTGCGTTTCCTCGCCTCTCCCGAAGCTGGGTACATAACGGGTCAGACGCTGATCGTGGACGGCGGCCAGGTGCTCCCCGAAGCGCCTCTCCTGCCCTAGCCAGCAACGCAGCCGGTTGACACATGCTGCGCAAGTCGTAAAGCTCGACCGTCAGTAGGCCAATCGGCAGTCGTCCTTAGGGCAATGGAGCGGAGGGCACCATGGCGAGGAAGCACGTTCTTGCGGCGCTTGGAGCAGTACTCGTGCTGAGCGCAGCGATATTCGCGTCGAGCGCGGCTTCCAAGCCGGCCGGGGTCGTCGCTGACGATCCGAACAACGCGACCCTGACGTACTGGTACTGGGGCGAAGACGACGCACCCGGGGCAACCAACTGGATCAAGAAGGAAGCCGCCGCGTACCAGACGGCGCATCCGAAGGTGAAGATCAAGATCGTCATTCAGTCCACCGACACGCTGACGTCGGCGTTCACAACGGCGGCTCAGACGAAGAGTGGGCCCGACATCGCGACGCAGTGGGCAACCCTGCCGGTGCTGACACCGGCCTGGAACGGCTCTTCCGTCGCGATTTCCGATTACGTGCCCGCCAGCGAGACCAAGAACTGGATCGGCACCTCCGAGAACCTGTCGGGCGGCAAGCTGTGGGCGATGCCGCAGTACCTGCTCGGCATCCCGTTCGTCTGGAACAAGGCGATGTTCAAGAAGGCTGGTTTGAACCCGAACAAGGGACCGAAGACGTGGACGGAGCTCCTCGCGGACGCCAAGAAGCTCAAAGCAGCTGGCATCACGCCGTTCGGCATGGGCAACAAGGACGGCTACGGCGGCGCCTGGTTCTTCTCGCTGATCGGCAAGCAGAACCTGAATTCGATCGACGAGCTGAAGGCCGCGATGCTCGGCAAGGCCAAGTTCTCGGACCCGAAGTTCTCGGGCTACCTCCAAGTGCTCGCCGACTTCAAGAAGGCCGGCTACCTCAACTCGGACGTCGCGTCGATCAGCTTCCCACAGGGCTTGCAGCTCTTCGGCCAGAAGAAGGTCGCGATGTCCTGGGTCACCGACGGCAACGTCACAGCGGCGGCGAAGGCGCTCGGTGGCGCCAAGGCGATGGGCGTCGGCCCGATCCCGAAGTGGGGCAAGGGCAAGCTCGCGTCGAGTTATGACACCACGCAGTCTTCGTCGGCGTTCATTACGAGCTGGTCGAAGCACCCGAAGGCGGCAGCACAGTTCCTCGTGTTCCTGCACTCCCAGCAGGCGATGAAGAACTGGTACGCGGCGACCGGCGTGTTCCCGGCCGACAAGCGCTTCCCGGCGTCGCTCGTGACCGATCCGATCGCGAAGCAGCAGCTCGCACTCGACCTGTCACCGGTCTCGGTGTGGCCCGAGAACTTCGTACCGCCGCAAGTCGACGGGAACGCCGACCTGGCCGCCGGTGAGCTGATCACCTCCGGCTCAGGCTCACCCGCCGATGCGGTGAAGCTCTGGGAACGCGAGCTCGCCAAGTGGAAGGCGCAGCACCCGGATGAGTTCAAGAACTACACGAAGTGGGTCTCAGGAGGCTGAGTACGTCGCCTGATGCGAGCCGTCGCCGGCGTCGTCGGCGGCGGCGGCTCTGGCCCTATCTCTACGTCCTACCCGCGCTCCTCGCGATGGGTTTCGCGTTCGGCTACCCGCTCGTGCAGGTCGTGCGCGAGAGCTTTTACGCAGGCAACTTCGCCTCGCCGATCTGGGTCGGACTCGACAACTACAAGGGCGTCATCGCCGACCCCGAGTTCCACACGTCGCTGCTGAACAACCTCAAGCTGCTGGTAGCGGTTCCCGTAATGCTCGGGCTCGGCCTGCTGATCGCGCTCGTGCTCAACGACCGAATTCGCGGTGGACGCCAGTACCAGGCGATCGTCTTTCTCCCGTACGTGCTGCCGGCGACTGCGATCGGTATCGCGTTCTCGTTCCTGCTGCAGCAGAACGGCGTGCTCAACACGGCGCTGCGCTCGGCTCATCTGGGTGTGCTAGCACAGGACTGGCTCGGGAACGCGCACCTGGCGATCGTCTCGGTCGGCGGGCTGGTCGTCTGGCAACAGCTCGGGTTCGGCGTCGTCGTGTTCACGGCCGCACTGCTCGCGTTGCCACCCGAAACTGCTGAGGCTGCGCGCATCGACGGCGCTGGCTGGTGGGCGCTGCAGCGGCGCGTCCTCATCCCGCAGATCCGTCCGATCATCGAGCTGCTCACTGTGATCCAGGTGATCACGGTGCTCACGTGGGTCTTCAACTACGTCTACGTGCTCACGTCGGGTGGGCCGGGCTACGCCTCGAGCGTGATGGAGCTGTACATCTGGAGGAGCTTTTCGAACGGCGCGAATGGAACCGCGGCGAGCGTGGCGGTGATGCTGCTCGGGATGGCGAGCGTACTGATCGGCCTCTCGCTGTGGGTGCGGCGGCGGGCGGTGGCGACGTGAAGAGGGCAACCGGCGGGCGCGTCGTGGGCCTGCTGGCGAAGCACGCGTTCCTCGTGATCATCTGCCTGGCCGCGCTGTACCCGCTGTGGTTCATCGTGTCGACAGCGCTCAAGTCCAACGCCGCCTACCAGCTGAACCCGACCGGCTTCCCGACACACCCTTCGTTTGGTGCGCTGCGCTCGATCGTGGTCGACCAGCCGCTGCCGCGCTGGATGCTGAACAGCTTCCTGGTCACGAT
Source organism: Actinomycetes bacterium (assembly GCA_025358355.1). Lineage (GTDB taxonomy): Bacteria > Actinomycetota > Thermoleophilia > Gaiellales > Gaiellaceae > Gaiella. Next base: position 38,485 of record JANYJX010000072.1, read on the forward strand.
CTCGTCCGTGGCGGTGTCGACGCTGATCGCGTTGCTCGCCGCCTACGCGATCGTGTTCGGCAGTTTCCGCGGCCACAAGATCTTCCTCTCGACGAGCGTGGCGCTGATGGTGGTGCCGCCCGTCACGCTGCTCGTGCCGATGTTCGTGTTCATGGTCGACCGCGGCTGGGTCAACCACTTGCAGTCGGTGATCATCTTCTACTCCGGCTTGCTCGTGCCGTTCGCGATCTTCTTCCTGACCAACTTCTTCCGCACCGTCCCGCACGAGCTGATCGAGGCGGCGTCGGTCGAAGGCGCCGGGCCGTTCACGGTGCTGCGCCGCGTGGTGATGCCGCTGTCCGGTGCGGCAGGTTTCACGCTCGTGGTCGTGCAGGCGATCTGGGTCTGGAACGAGTTGCTGATCGCCCTTGTCTTCCTGCAGGACGAGAGCGCGCGCACGCTGATGTCCGGTCTCGCGCAGTTCCAGGGCCGCTACTCGACCAACCAGCCACTCGTGCTCGCGGGTGCGCTCGTTTCGATCGCTCCGGTCGTGCTGCTCTATCTCTCAGGTCAGCGCTTCTTCGTCCGCGGTCTGACCGCCGGGATCGGCAAGTAGCGCTAGGTCGAAAGCAGGCTCTCGCCCGAGCGAACGTCGAAGAAGTGGAACTGCGACGGATCGACGGCGAGCTGCAGCGCCGCGCCAACCCGATCGGCCGTCGTCGGATCGACACGGGCTGTGAAGAGTGAGTCACCTTCAGCGAGCAGACTCGTCTCGTCATCGGCTGCGTCGCGCGACTCGACAGTGACCCGCGGTGCCGCAACCGGGAAGAAGACATACGTGTCGGAGCCGAGCTCCTCGAGGACGTCGACCTTGATGGCGACGCGCGGCAGGTGCGGCTTCGCGTGCGCTGCGTCGCCGAACGCCTCGGGTCGCACGCCGAGGACGACACGATCAATGCCGCGCGCCGGTCGTCGACTAGCGTCGAGCGGGAGGCGAAACTGCCCGAACGCGATCTCGTCGCCGGCCACGGTTGCTTCGACGAGGTTCATCGACGGTGAGCCGATGAACGCCGCCACAAAGAGATCGTTCGGTGCCTGGTACAGCCGCTGCGGCACGTCAACCTGGACGATCTTCCCGTCACGCATCACGGCCACCCGTTGGCCGAGCGTCATCGCCTCGGTCTGGTCGTGCGTCACGTAAACGCTCGTCACGGCGAGGCGCGCATGAAGCTGCGCGAGCGAGGCTCGCATGCCGACGCGCAGCTTTGCGTCGAGGTTCGAGAGCGGCTCGTCCATCAGGAACGCCTTCGGCTCGCGGATGATCGCGCGGCCCATCGCGACGCGTTGCCGCTGCCCGCCGGAGAGATGCGCAGGCTTTCGCTCAAGGAGATCCTGGAGCCCGAGCAGCGTCGCGACTTCGCCGACGCGCCGCTCGATCTCCGGCTTCTTCGTTCGTCGCACACTGAGCCCGAAGCCGAGATTCTCGCGGACGCTCATGTGCGGGTAGAGCGCGTAGTTCTGGAAGACCATCGCGATGTCGCGGTCGGGCGGCTCGAGGTCGGTGACGTCGACATCCCCGATCGAGATTGTCCCCTCGGTGGTTTCCTCGAGCCCCGCGATCATCCGCAGCAGCGTCGACTTCCCGCAGCCCGACGGCCCGACGAGCACGAGGAACTCACCGTCCGCAATCGACAGGCTGACATCGTCGACGGCCCGCACCCCGCCGGCGAACGCCTTCGTCACATGCTCGAGCTGGATCGCGGCCATGTCAGAAGCTCGCTGGGAGATAAACGTGCATGCAGGGAGGGTATGCACCAAGCAGTCGGGACGCCGTGTGCAGGCCTCCTGAGTTTCTCAGACAGGGTCTGACAGACGCTCGCGACTGCCGGCAGGCCTGGCGACCTCTTGCGCCTCGACCGGACGGAGGATCGTGCTGTGTCGGCGGAGACTCTCGGCGCAACCGCATCACCGCTTCCTTCAACCGAGCAGCCGATCCGCGCAGCCGAGTGGTTGGTGCCCTCTCACTGGCGACGGATCTCGGTACCTGACAGCCACCCGAGCACGCGATGCACACGTATGGGTGCTCTTCGACTGGGATGCAGCCGGCTCGCATGACGCGTAGCACGTCTCCCGTGCGGAGCGCCGAAATGGGCGGCGGCTCGACCCGGAAGCTGCCGCACGCGGGGCCGCCGTCGCCAGCTACCACCGCGTGCAGCAGCGTACCCCTAACTCTCAGCCGGGTGCTGCCTGCCGGGGTGTCTTCTCCCCGACGTTCGTCTGGACTATGCGCCGGGCGCTCTGTACTGCGTGTTCCTCTCAGCGGCGGCGTCGATCTCCTCGGGCGTGAGCAGCTGGGTCGTGGTGATCCGAGCTCCGCCACCGGCGGCGACGGTCAGGCTGATCGCCGCGACATCCAGGACGTTGGGCACTTCGGCGACCAGGTACGCGTCATCCTCTCCGAGCGCGTAGTCGAACATCTCCATCTTGCCGCCTGCTGCCTCGAGGAGCTTGACGATTGTCGCGCGCCGGGAGCTTCCGCCCTCCGCGAGCAAGCCCTTGGCGCCGTCAGTCGAGTACGAGACCTTCCAGAGATAGCGTGCCATTGCGAGCCTTCCTTTCGGGAGTGGTTTGGCGCGACGGTGTCGCACCCGGGAACTACAGTGGTCGAGGCCGAATCAGGCGGGTCCGCCGATGACCGCCAGGTTCAGTGGCATCAGCGGCTCGTCGAAGGTGACGGTGTCAGCGGCCTCGTCGAAGAAGAAGAAGAGCATGCGAGCGGCGTCGTCACCGGTGTTTACGACCCGATGCCGCGAGCCGCCGGCGATCTGCACCAGCTTGCCCGGAGCAACGGTCTCGGTTCCTCCGTCGACCTCGAACTCGACGGTGCCGTCGAGCACGAGCACCACCTCGTTGGCGCTATCGAAGTGGGTCGGGATCGCGCCCCCGGGTGCGAGCTCGGCGTAGGCGACGGACGCCCCGGTTGCACCGGTCTCCGCGTTGATCGCAAAAGCGAAGCTGACCTTTTCCGTGGGTTCGACCTTCGACCACACCTCGAGCAGGTCGAGTGCGTGCAGGTCAATCGTCTTCATCCTGGTGCCTCCCGTCCGAGCGTTGGGTTGCGGTGAGTGACCTCCCGAACCTACGACAGGCGGACGCTCCGCGTAATGACCGTGGTGGTGAGACTTTCCTTACCCCCAGGTAAGGTCGTTGGGATGGTCGACGAGCCCCCCGAACTGACGCGTCGCGAGCGTGACGTCCTCGTGGCGCTCTGCCGACCCGCCCTCGGCGAGGGCGTCTTCACCGAGCCTGCGACGGTGCGAGAGATCGCGGCCGAGCTCGTGGTCACCGACGCCGCGGTGAAGCAACATCTGCTGCACCTCTACGACAAGTTCGAGGTCCCGGCTGATGGCTCGCGTCGGCGCGCCGCGTTGGCTCGCGAGGCGATCCGACGAAATGCCACCGGCCTTAGCGACCTGCAGCCGTCGTCGAGGCGTCGGGCGCAAGTCGAGGCAATGCTGCAGGAGGGGAGATCTGCCAACGAGGCGCACGATTGGGAGAAGGCGTTCGAGTTCCTCGATGCGGCGGACTCGGTGGAGCCGCTCGGCGCGGCGGATCTCGTGCGGCTCGCCGACGCAGGCATGTGGACGAACCGGCACGAGCACTCGCTCGAATGCAAGCGGCGCGCGTACCAGGCGCACCTGCGCGTCGGCGACACGGTGCTTGCGGCAGCAGTGGCCCTGATACTGGCGCTCCACCACTGGGGCCGTCGCGAGTTCGCGGTCGCCGCCGGCTGGCTCGCCAAGGCCGAGCGCGACCTCGAGCAGGCGCCGGATGTCCTCCAACAGGCGCTCCTTGCGATCGCGCAGGCGTTCTGGGCTGAGGCTGCCGCTGACTGGAACACCGTTCTCGAGCGCGCGCGCCACGCCCATGCGATCGCCCGGAGTCACGGAAGCGCCGACTTCGAGGCGCTTGGATGCGCATTCGAAGGCCTTGCGTTGACGCAGATGGGGGAGGTCGCGGCGGGAATGCGACTGCTCGACGAGGCCATGGCGAGCGCCCTTGGCGGTGTTCTCGGGCCGTTGGCGACCGGGGTCATCTACTGCCGCATGCTCTGCGCGTGCGCCGACCTCCAGGACTTCGGTCGCGCTGATGAGTGGACAACTGCCGTGAGTGATAACGCGTCGACACCCGGGCTTGCCGGGTTACCCGGAGACTGTCGTACGCATCGTGCGGCGGTTCTGATCAGGAGCGGCGCGTGGGCGGAGGGTGCTATCGAAGCTCAACGCGCTGTTGCGGAGGCGGCGACGTTCGATCTGACGCACCTGGGCATTGCGTTCTCCGAGCTCGCTGAGATTCGGCTCCGCCAGGGTGACTTCGACGCCGCCGAAGAGGCGCTCATCAGAACAGCCCGATCGCCGGTATCGACTAGGGCCGCGACGCCGTGTTCGAGCAGTTCGGCCGAAACGGCTGTGAGACGAATGGCACGTTCGAGGCCGACGTCGAATAGCTCTTCGTGAACGAAGACGGCCGGATCATAGGTCTCCACCTCAACAGCGGAGAGCGGAACAGCAAGCGACTCGACACGCGCTACTGCATCGTCTTCGAGGTCAAGGATGGCCGCATGATCTCAGGCCGGGAGCACTTCTTCCATCTCGCCAACCGGGACGACGTCTGGTCGTAGCCGCAGAAAGACCGCGAGGCCCGTCGACTTGGCGGGCCTCGCGGTTTCAGCACGGAGTCTTTGGCGGAGCTAAGCGGAACACTTGCGAGCCTCGACTACGACTCGAGCGACAGCTCGCCAAGACACCCCGCGGGCTCGCACAACGAATCGCACAACGCCTACTCGCCTTCACACTCGGCATCCTGCTCAACACCCAAAGCGACCGACCCGCACGCACCCTCGCAGCCAACGACGGCCGCTAACTCACCTCAAGCCTCTAGGTGATGAACCCTCGTCAGGAGCGGCGCAGGGCGGCGCGGGCCGCGTTTGAGCCGCACATGCCGTGGACTCCGCCTCCGGGCGGGGTCGAGGCAGAGCA
>JANYJX010000046.1 GCA_025358355.1 Actinomycetes bacterium
GGCGACGTACTTGCCTGCGGGCCCGAGCCGATGCTCGAGGCTCTGCGGGCACTCGTGCCGACGGCGCAACTCGCGTGGGAGGCGCCAATGGCTTGTGGTTATGGCGCCTGCTATGGCTGCGTCGTGGAGCAAGGCGGCCACCTGAAGCGGCTCTGCATCGACGGCCCGGTGTTGCGCGCGGCATGAGCGTCCCGCTACTCAACGGCTCCGGCTGTCTCGACGCGCTCACGGCGCCCAGCGTGGCGAGGCAGTTTGACGCGTTCGTCACCAAGACGATCACGCCGCTCCCGCGCGAGGGCAACCCGCCGCCAAGAATCGCCGAGACAGAGCACGGAATGCTGAACTCGATCGGCCTCCAAGGGCCGGGGATCGAAACGTTCATTGCAACTGTCCTTCCGGAAATCGCCGCGCTCGGTATCCCGCTCTGGGTCTCGGTCGGGGGTTTCTCAGCGACCGATTTCACCGAGATCTGTGAGCGCCTCGACGACCAGAAAGCAGTCGACACGATCGAGCTGAACCTCTCGTGCCCGAATATCGATGAGGCGCCGGAGGCAGCGGCCGAGCTCGTCGCCGCCGCTCGTGCAGCCACGAGCAAGAAGCTGTTCGCAAAACTCTCGCCGGCAACCAGCAACATCGCCGAGTCGGCTCGGGCCGTCGTTGCCGCCGGAGCGGATGGGCTGACTCTCGTCAACACGATCCGTGGCCTGGCGCTCGACCCGCGAACGCTCCGACCGAAACTCGCTCGCGCGGCGGGCGGGTACTCGGGGCCGGCGCTGAAGCCTGTCGCCCTCGCGTGCGTCTTCGCGTGCGCGGAGGCAGTCGAGGTGCCGATCGTGGGACTGGGTGGTGTACAGACCGGAGGCGACGCGCTTGAGCTCGTCGCCGCGGGCGCGAGCGTTGTCGCACTTGGCACTGTGCTCTTCACCGACCCGTCTGCGCCGACGCGGATTCGGGCCGAACTCGTGGCCGAGGCCGGGCGTCACGGCTTCCCTCAAGCGAGTGATGCGAGAGGCGTCGCGAGAAAAACAGCGGAATTGCAGCGGTTTTGAACCGCTTGACCGCCGGCTGAGGCTTGTTAGACTCGACCGCCCATGGTCACAACGAAGATGCACGTTCAGGCGCCCCTCCGATCGCTCGATCAGAGGATGGAAGCACTGGCCCGAGCAAATGACATCCGGGTGCGACGTGCGCAGTTGAAGAAGGATCTGAAGGATGGGCAAGCTCAGATCGAGTCGATCTTGTTGGACCCGCCCGAGTACGTCTCGACGGCGAAGGTGTTCGACATGTTGATGGCGGTGCCCAAGCTCGGGCGCGTCAAGGCCGCCCGCCTGCTGAACAGCTGCCGGATCAGCCAGTCGAAGACGGTTGGCGGGCTCTCCGAGCGTCAGCGGGCCGAGCTCGTGTCGCTGTTCAACCGCTAGACAGTCCCGTTGGCGAGTCGCCCGGTTCTTGTCATCACCGGCCCGTCGGGCGCCGGTAAGGGCACGCTGATCAGAACGCTGGTCGCGCGACTGCCGGTGTTGGAAGTCGCAGTCTCGGCGACGACCCGACCCAGGAGGCCTGGGGAGGAGAACGGTCGCGAGTACTGGTTCCTCGACGACGCCGAGTTCGACCGGCGGATCGAGAGCGGCGCCTTCCTCGAGTACGTCCCGTACGTGTCCGGCAAGCGGTACGGCACACTCGCCTCAGAGATCGACCGGATTGCCGACGAAGGTCGCGTCTGCGTTCTCGAGCTGGAGCTCGAAGGCGCACTCGCCGTGCAAGACCACGTTCCCGGCAGCGTCACGATCTTCATCAGCGCGGACGTGGCCGAGCTCGAACGCAGGCTGCGCGAGCGCGCGACCGAATCCACCGGCGAAATCGGCCAGCGGATCGAGCTCGCGCGCTGGCAGCTCGAGCAGGCGCACCGCTTCCGCTACATGGTGCAAAACGACAATGTCGCCCGCGCCGGAGCGGTGCTTGCTGCGGTCGTGGAGACGGAGCTGAGCCTGGCCCGCAGCCCAGGATAGGCCGGGACAGGTACCATGCCCGCGTCATGATCGATCCTCGCATAGACGAACTGCTGGAGCACGTCGATTCCCGCTACTCCCTCGTGATCATCGCCGCCAAGCGCGCGCGGCAGATCAATAGCTATCACCACCAGCTTGGTGAGGGAATGGGTTTCGAGGATGCTCCACCGCCGCTCATCGAGTCGCGCTCGAAGAACTACTTGACCATGGCGATGGAAGAAATCGCCCAGGGCAAGATCAAGTACGCCTACCAAAGCCGGTAGGTCAGCGACTCGTTAGAGTTTCACCGTGTGCCCTTAAAGGGCACACTTTGTTGATGGCACGCATCGTTCTTGGCATCACGGGTGGCATTGCGGCCTACAAGGCGTGCGAGCTGACCCGCCTACTCGTCCGCGCCGGCCATGATGTTCTGCCGCTGCCGACTCCCGGCGCCGAGCGTTTTGTCTCGGCCGAGACCTTTCTCGCGCTTGCGCGTAAAGAGCGAACCGACGATCCGTATCCGCATCTCGCGCGGGCGGACGTGTTCGTAGTTGCGCCGCTGACGGCGAATACGTTGGCGAAGCTCGCGCTCGGTTTAGCTGACAACGTGCTCACCGAAGCAGCCCTTGCACATCGCGGGCCGTTCCTCGCTGCGCCGGCGATGAACACGCGGATGTGGGAGCACCCTGCGACACAGGAGAACGTGGCCACTCTTCGGTCGCGCGGTATCGAGATCATCGGCCCGGAGGCGGGCGAGCTTGCCGAGGGCGAGGTCGGCGTCGGCCGAATGGCCGAGCCCGCGGCGATTGCCGCCCGAGTGGAGGAGTTGCTGGCTGCTCCTGCTGGTTCTCTGGCTGGCCGGTCGATTCTTGTCACAGCCGGCGGGACGCGCGAGCCGCTCGATTCCGTTCGGTTCGTGGGCAATCGCTCGTCGGGCCGGATGGGCGTCGCGCTCGCGGCCGAGGCCCACAGACGCGGCGCGGTGGTGACGTTGCTCGCCGCGAACCTCGCAGTCGCAGCGCCTGCGGGCGTCAACGTTGTCGAGACGCCGACCGCCGCCGACCTAGAGCGCGAAGCCCTCGCGCGGCGCGACGCCGATGTTGTGCTGATGGCGGCGGCCGTCGCCGACTACCGGCCTGCCGCCGAGATCGCCGGCAAGCGGCCGAAGTCGGACGTGGGGTGGACCGTCGAGCTCGAGCCAACAACAGACATTGCCCGACTGCTTGGCGAGGCAACATCGAACCGTCAGATCCTGGTGGCGTTCGGCGCCGAGGAGGGCGAGGCGGGACTCGAACGGAAGCGAGCCATGCTCGCCGGCAAGAACGTCGATCTCGTCGTCTACAACGACGTGAGCCGTGAGGACATCGGCTTCGACAGCGGCGACAACGAGGTCACGCTCATTTCGAAGGACGGCGAGCGGCTGGTGCCAAAGGCGTCGAAGGCGTCGATAGCAGCGGCGATCCTCGACGAGGTCGAGCGACTGCTCGCAGCTCCGTGACGAGCTTTGCCCACGATGACGAAGTGGCCCCGGCCGAGCCGGACGAGACATACGACCTCTTTCAGCAGGGCCTCAGTCATCTTCGCGGCGGCCGGCCGAGCCAGGCGACGGTCGCGCTCGAGAAGGCGAAGCGTCGCGAGCCCGAGAAAGCGTCGATCCGCGAGGCGCTCGGCATCGCGTACTTCCGCACGAGCCGTTGGGACGAGGCAGCCGCGGAGTTCAGCAAGCTCGTGGAGCTCGCGCCTGTCGATCCGTTCGCGCACCGCGCACTGGCACGAACGCTCGATCGACTCGGCCGGCCAGAAGACGCTGCCCAGCATCACGCACTCGCCCGCGCGTTCGATCTCACACGCTAGTGCGGCCGGTCGCCCGCCACGCGGCGGACTTCCTCGAGCGTGGTCACGCCGGAGATCGATAGCCGGATGCCGTCGTCGCGCAACGTGAACATGCCCTCGCGAATCGCGGCAGCCTCGATCTCGCGGGTCGGGGCCCCGATCAGGCGACTGATCTCGTCGGTGAGCGGCAGCACCTCGAAAATCCCGATGCGCCCGCGGTAGCCTACGTTGCCGCACTCGGGGCAGCCGACGGCCTTGAACAGCTGCAACTCCGCGTACGACGACGGCACACCGAGAGCTTCGAGATCCTCGGGCTCGGGCCGGTACGGCTCGGCGCAGTCCTGGCAGAGGCGGCGAACGAGCCGCTGCGCGACGAAGCAGTTGACCGAGGTCGAGATGATCCCCGAATCGATGTTCATATCGAGCAAGCGTTGGATCGCCGCCGATGCAGTCTGCGCGTGGAGCGTGCTTAGCACGAGGTGGCCGGTCATCGACGCACGCAGCGCGATCTGCGCGGTCTCCTCGTCGCGGATCTCACCGACGAGGATCACGTCCGGGTCGGAGCGCAGGATCGTTCGCAGTCCTGCCGCGAACGTGAGGCCGGCACGCGGATTGACCTCGCACTGATCGAGCCCGGCCGCACGATATTCGACCGGATCCTCGATCGTCATCAGCGTGCGGCTTGGCGTGTTCAGCTGCGACAGCGCAGCGTAGAGCGTCGTCGTCTTTCCCGAGCCGGTCGGGCCGACGACGATGATCGAGCCGAAAGGCTGCCTGAGCGCGGCCTCGACGAGCGCTGCGCTACGCGGCCACATGCCGAGCTCCGCAAGCGACGACGGCGCGTCCCGCTGGTTGAGGATTCGTAGCGTGACTTTCTCGCCGTGCGTTGTGGGGAGAACCGCGATTCGGACATCCACGGTGTCGTTGCCGCGGCGGATCGTCACGCGGCCGTCTTGCGGCGCTCGACGCTCGGCGATGTCGAGCTCGCCCATGATCTTGAGCCTGCTGGTGACGGCGGCCTGGCTCGATCCGGCGATCGAAGTTAGGTCGCGAACGACACCATCCACGCGCACGCGCACGTTCAGGCGCCGCTGCTGCGGGGTGAAGTGGATGTCGGACGCGCCGAGGTCGAGCGCGCGGCTGATCGCCTTGTTGACGAAGACGACTGCCGGGGTCTCGTGGTCGAGGTCGAGAACCTGCGTCTGATCTTCCTCGTCGTCGACCTCGGTGATCTCCTGCACCTGCTCGTGCACACGGGTGATCGCGCGATCGATCGCATCGCCGGACGCGACGCCGACGGTGACCGGGACGCCGAGCGCGAGCCGCAGGTCGTCCGAAAAGATGACGTTCGTCGGATCCGCGACCGCGACGAGGATCGAGCCGTCGTCCAGGAAGCGCACGGGGACGGCGTGGTAGCGGCGCGCGAGGTTCTCCGGCAGGAGCCCGGCGGCGTCGGCCTCGATCACGCCTTCCTCGAGCTCGATGTAGTTCAGCTCGTGCTGCTCGGCGAGGACGCGGCCAATCTGCGCCCGTGTCGCTGCGCCCTGTTCGACGAGGATTTCGCCTAGGCGCCGCGTTGGGTTGGCGCGCTTCTCCTCGAGCGCTCGTTCGAGCTGCTCAGGGGCGATCGATCCGTCGCGGACAAGGAGTGCTCCCAGCGCCGGCCACGGACTGCGGGCAGCTTCCATCACTGCGTTATCGGCACGCTGGCTCCCTGAAATGAGGGACACTGGATCGCGTGAGAGTGGTCGTCCAAAGGGTCGCGCAGGCGTCGGTTTCGGTCGCTGGAACAGTGCATGGACACTGCGCTCGCGGGCTTTTGGTGCTAGTGGGAGTGGCGGCAGGAGACACTCCGGAGGACGCGGCTCGCGTGGCCGGCAGGGTCGCGCGATTGCGGGTGTTCGAGAACGACGAGGGCCAATTTGACCGCTCGCTCGTCGATATCGGCGGCGGCGCGCTGATCGTCAGCCAGTTCACGCTGATCGCTGACACGACGAAGGGAAACCGCCCGAGTTTCGCGGCTGCGGCGGCTCCTGATATTGCCGAGCTGATCTACGAGCGGTTCTGCAAAGCGCTGGCCGCAGAAGGTGTCGCGGTCGAGACAGGCGTGTTCGGGGCGCGGATGAAAGTCGCCCTCGTCAACGAAGGCCCGGTCACGATCGTGCTCGACTCGTAGTCGAGGCTCGGTACGCTCAGCCGATGGATCGAGGCGTGGCGCTGATCAGGGGCGGAAGCAGAGGAATCGGCGCCGCCGCCACCGCGGTTGTTGCCAACATCGTGGCCGCTGACGGCCGAGCCGCCGCGGCACGCGCCGACGTTGCCATCGAAGCTGACGTACTCGCCGCGTTCGCTGCGGCCGATGCGATCGGGCCGCTGGCGGCACTGGTCTCGAACGCCGGGATCGTCGGCGCCAAGGCTCGAGTCGACGAGCTCACTGTTGCGCGGGTCGAGCGGATGCTGGCGGTCAACGCGTTGGGGCCGATCATCTGCCGCCGTGAGGCAGTTCGACGCATGTCAACTCGATACGGCGGAGGCGGAGGTTCGATCGTGCTCGTGTCCTCCGCGGCCCGTCGCATCGGGTCGGCGGGAGAGTACGTCGAGTACGTCGACTACGCCGCGTCCAAAGGCGCCGTTGACACACTGGGTCTAGGACTTGCCCGCGAGGTTGCGAGCGAGGAAATCCGAGTCAACGTCGTCCGGCCCGGGGTTGTCGACACCGACCTCCATGCCGGCGGCGGCCACCCTGATCGTGTTGCCCGCATGGAGCGAGTGATTCCACCAGGCCGGACGGGGCGGAGCGACGAGATAGCCGCCGCAGTGATGTGGTTGCTCGGCGCCGAGTCCAGCTCCCGCATCGGCAGCACCCTCGATGTCGCCGGCGGCCGCTAGCAAGATGGCGCCAGGTCGGATCGCCTGGGTTGCGCGGAGTTGCCGACTCCTTTCGGAAACGGCGGCCGAGTTCGAGCGGACGCAGCCGTTCGCCGGGCTGACGATCGGCGCTTCTATTCACCTCGAGCCGAAGACCGCTGCGCTGATGCGCACGCTCCAATGTGGAGGTGCGATTGTCGTGGCGACAGGGAACCTCAACACGACCCAGCCCGACACGGTCGCGTACCTCCGTGCGCACGGCATCGACGTCCGAGGTGAGCAAACGACCGATCCCGACCGGCACGCCGGCTACCTCGACGAGGTAGTGGCCGTCCGTCCAGACCTCCTCCTCGACAACGGCGGCGACCTCTTCGCCCGATACGCCGCTGATCCGTGGCCGCAACTGCTTGGCGGGACAGAGGAGACGACGTCCGGTCGCATGCGGCTCATGCCGCTGCGCGAGGCGATCGGCAAGCCGGTGCTCGTGATCAACGACAGCCCGATCAAGCAGTTCGCCGAGAATCGACACGGCGTTGGACAAAGCGTCCTCGAGAGTTTCTACCGCTTTACGAACCGCACGACGAATGGGCGACATGTGACGGTCATCGGCTACGGCGCCTGTGGGCAGGGTGTTGCAGCCTGCTTCAGGAACGCGTTCAGCGTGGTGAGCGTCGTCGACGTGGATCCCGTCGCGACGCTAGAGGCACAACTCGACGGGTTCCTGACGCCGACGCGGGAGGACGCGCTTCGGAGCGCGGCTGTCGTGATCACCGTTACGGGAGCGGAAGGAGTTCTTGGCGTCGCTGATCTCCCTCTGCTGAAGGACGATGTTGTTCTGGCGAATGCTGGCCACGTGCCATGGGAGATCGCAGTCGACGCAATCGAAGCGTCGGTCGACGTGGTTCGCACTCAAGAAAGCGGCGACGGCATCACAACGTGGTACCTCGCCGAGGGCCGGATCGCTCATCTCCTTGGTCGTGGGCACATGGTGAACCTTGCCGGCGCGCAGCCGCTCGGCAACTCGATCGAGTCGATGGATCTCGGCTTCACGCTCCAGGTTCGCTGCCTCGAAGCGATCGCGCGAGGCGACATTGGCGTTGAGGCGTGTGTCGTGCCCGTCCCTCCGGAGATCGACGCAGAGGTCGCCACTGCCTATCTCGAGCTCACGAGGATTGGGTGATAGCGCGTCACCGAGGTGCTATCCTGGCTGAGGTTTTACCCGGCTCGCGAGAACGTTTCGCACCGGAGACAGGTTTCACTGGATGGGCGCGAGGCGCCCATTTTTGTTGAGGAGAGGCGGAATGGGGAAGAAGGGCGCGACGGTCGACAAGAAGAGCCAGACGACGGCGAGCAGCCGGGCTGGTGGCGGCCGCGACATCTACGGTCGCGAGAAGGCGCTTGCACGCGAGATCACTCCCGTCGTCGAGGGCGGTATCCCGGGGATCGACGTGCTCGCCGTCGAACTCGTCTCGCCGAGCCGCTTCTGCGTCTTCGTCGACCACCCGGAAGGCGTCGACCACGCGCTGTGCGGCCGCGTCACCCATCTCCTGGAACGCTGGCGGAGCGAGTACTCGATTGACGTCTCTTCGCCCGGCCCGAACCGACCGTTGCGGAAGCCAGGCCACTTCGCGCATGCGGTCGGCAACGCCGTCTCGCTGCGCACCGGCAAGGCGATTCACGGCGAGACGCGCTTCCGCGGCGAGCTGACGGCGACCGGCGAGAGCGCCCTGACCGTCACCGTTGCAGCCGCGAGCTTGGAGATTCCGTACGAGGCGATCGTCCGCGCCAACGTGATCGACGAAACAACCTGATCGACGAGGAGTTGGAACTCACATGAGCATCGAGATCATCGAGAACATCCGCGCGATCGAGCGCGAAAAGGGAATCGAGCAAGATCAGCTCATCCGCGCACTCGAGGATGCGCTCCTCGCCGCGTACAAGAAGACGCCGGGCGCAGCTCGTCATGCGATGGTCGAGCTGGACGAGGAAGGTGAGTTCAAGGTCTTCGCAGTCGAGATCCCTGCCGACCTCGAGGAGCGCCTGCTCGACGAAGCGCGCGAGGCGAAGATCGACGAGCTCGAGCGGCTCGAAGAGGAGACCGGCGAGAAGCAGCACACACTGGTCGACGACAACGAGCTCGAGCTCGACTGGGATCAGGTGCCGGAGCAGCAGATCGCGCGCGCCGATGTCACGCCGACCGACTTCGGTCGCATCGCGGCGATGACGGCCAAGCAGGTCATCCAACAGCGCATCCGCGAGGCCGAGCGCGCGATCCGGTTCGCCGAGTACATCGATCGCGTCGGCGACGTCGTCACCGGCATCGTCCAACAGGCCGGCGACCGCAACAACGTGCTCGTCGACCTCGGTAACAACGTCGAGGCATTGCTTCCTCGCTCCGAGCAAGTCGATGGCGAGCGGTACGAGCAAGGTTCGCGGATCAAGGCGTGCATCACCGAGGTGCGGTCGGGAACCAAGGGCCCGCAGGTGATCCTCTCGCGGCGCGATCCTGAGCTGATCAAGACGCTGTTCGAGCTCGAGGTGCCGGAGATCGCGGACGGCCTGGTCGAGATCCGCGGCGTCGCACGCGAGCCGGGGTACCGCGCGAAGATCGCGGTGGAGTCGCACGTGCAGGGCGTCGACCCGGTTGGCGCGTGCGTCGGCCCGCGTGGCTCGCGCGTCCGGATGGTCGTCTCGGAGCTGCGCGGCGAGAAGATCGACATCATTCCGTGGAACGCGGAACCCGCGCGGTTCGTTGCCAAGGCGCTCTCGCCGGCTCGTGTGCGCGAGGTCTACATCGACGATGAGACCCGCGAGGCAACCGTCGTTGTACCCGACGACCAGCTTGCGCTTGCGATCGGCAAGGAAGGGCTCAACGCCCGGCTCGCCGCTCGGCTGACGGGCTGGAAGGTGGATATCCAGTCCGACAGCGAGTTCGCTCAAGCCGAGGCGCAGGCCGCATTCGCCGGTGCTGGCTCTGACGACGACGACTACTCGGGCCGCTGCTCGGCAATCCTCACGAACGGCAAGCGATGCCCGAATACGACGATTACCGGGTCGAAGTACTGCGGTGTGCCGCAGCACCAGGCGCTCGTCGGCACCGAGATAGCGGCGGTCGCCGTCGAGCCCGAGCTGACACCGGAAGACATCGTCGGCGAGGAGGCCGTGGTTGCCGCAATCGAGGCCAGCGGGCCTGAGGAGACGGACGAAGCCGTCGTCTGAGTCGACGCCGGAGCGAACCTGCGCGGGCTGCGGTCACAAGGCACCGCAGCCGGAGCTGGTTCGCTTCGCGGCGGTCGACGGGCGGTTGGCGGCGGGCCGCGCGCTTCCGGGGCGAGGCGTCTACACGTGCCGCCGGCTCGCGTGTTTCGAGCGAGCGACGACGCGAAGAGCGTTCGGCCGGGTGCTGCGCGCAACCGTGATCGTCGGGCCCGAGCTGGCCGACCTCTACACTGGAGCCTGAATGGCAGACGGACCAAACAAGCCGAACCGCCCGATCCGCCCGCGCGGAGGCGCCGCAGGTCGCAAGCGCCGTGTCGTGATCGAGGGGGGTGCAGCCCGCGGACGGGACGTTCGTGCCGCGCGCGAGCGCTCGAGCAGCGCACCGCGCACACCGCAGACAGTCGTGCCGCAGACAGGGCCGGTGACGGTCGAATCGGGCGTCACGGTGCAGAATCTCTCGCAGGCCCTCGGCGTCTCGGTGCCGCAGATCATCAGTTTCCTGATGCGGATGAGCCAGCCCAAGACAGGGCCGCAGTCGCTCAGTGACGACGAAGTCGAGCTGATTGCGACCGAGTTCGGGCGCGAGGTAACGGTCAAGCACGCCGCCGACGACGATGTCGAGCCCGAGGCGTTCGAGGACGCCGAGGCCGATCTCAGCCCGCGGCCACCGGTCGTCACGATCATGGGCCACGTCGACCACGGCAAGACAACGCTGCTCGACGCGATCCGCGAGACATCGGTCGTCGACACAGAGGCAGGCGGGATCACGCAGCACATCGGCGCGTATCAGGCCGAGATCAACGGACGGCGCGTGACCTTCCTCGACACTCCCGGCCACGAGGCATTCACCGCGATGCGTGCACGCGGCGCGAAAGTCACCGACATCGCCGTGCTCGTCGTCGCGGCCGACGACGGCGTGATGCCGCAGACGCTCGAATCGATCTCGCATGCGAAAGCCGCTGGCGTCCCGATCGTCGTGGCGATCAACAAGGTCGATCTTCCCGACGCGAATCCCGACCGCGTGAAGAGCGAGCTCGCTTCCGAAGGCCTCCAGCCCGAGGACTGGGGCGGCTCCACCCAGTTTGCCGCCGTGTCAGCGAAGCAGAAGGAGAATCTCGACGAGCTGCTCGAGAAGATCCTGCTCGTCGCCGACGCCGAGCTCGAGTTGCGCGCGAATCCGAAAGCCGACGCGTCTGGGCCGATCGTCGAGTCACGGTTGGACGTCGGTCGTGGCCCTGCCGCGACGATGCTCGTCCAACGCGGCACGATCCGCATTGGGGATGCTGTGGTTGCAGGCGACGCGTCCGGCAAAGTGCGGGCGCTCTATGACTACCGCGGTGAGAAGGTGCGCGAGGCCGGCCCGGGCGAGCCGGTCGAGATCCTCGGCTTTGATCGTCCGCCGCCGGCCGGCGAGCTCTGCCGCGTTGTCGAGCACGAGCGCCAGGCGAAGCATCTCGCGAACCTGCGCGCGGAACGCCTCCGGCGCGAGCAGTTCGCGCAGCGCGCGAAGCGTGGCGTCTCGCTCGAGACGCTGTTCTCGGAGATGCAGGCGGGCACCGTCCAGAATCTCGACATCGTCCTCAAGGGCGACGTCCAGGGATCGATCGAGGCGCTCGTCAGCGAGCTCGGCAAGATCCAACACTCCGAAGTGCGCGTCAACGTGATCCATACCGGCGTCGGCGGGATCACCGAGAACGACATCAACCTGGCCTCAGCATCGAACGCACTGGTCGTCGGTTTCAACGTCCGTCCGAGTGCCGAGGCGCGGATCCTCGCCGAGCGCGAAGGCGTCGATGTCCGCACCTACCGCGTCATCTACCAGCTCACCGACGATATCCAGCAAGCGCTCGTCGGGATGCTCACCCCGGTCCAGACCGAGGAGACAATCGGTGAGGCGCAGGTGCGCAACCTCTTCCGTGTGTCGCGGCTCGGCACGATCGCAGGCTGCATGGTCACGAACGGCGTCGTCCGCCGCAACGGCCAGGTGCGCGTCGTGCGCGACGGCACCGTCATCCACGAGACGTCGATCGCGCAACTCAGGCGCTTCAAAGACGATGCGCGAGAGGTGCTCGAAGGCTTCGAGTGCGGCATCCTGCTCGACGGCTTCAACGACGTGAAGGAAGGCGACGTCCTCGAGGTGTTCGAGACGCGCCAGATCGAGCGCACCGACCTCGACGAGCCACCCGGCCCCAAAGCCGGTTCGTCCACCTAGCGCCACGCCGACCGCGATATCGCGCACACTCTGACGATGGCCACCGGCTACGTCGGCATCTACTCGTTTGAGCTCTTCCTACCCGAGAGCCACTCGTTGAAGGAGAAGCGCATGGTGATTCGCTCGGTCAAAGCTCATCTGGAACAGCGGCTGCACTGCTCGATCTCCGAGGTCGACCATCACGACGTTTGGCAACGGGCACGGTTGACCCTGGCGTGTGTCGGGCGCGAACAGCGGGACGCCAACAGCCTGCTCGACGATGCGGAGCGCTGGCTGATCGCGGCGGATCACGAGCCGACCGCTGTCGCCCGAGAGATTGTGTGTTTCGATGGCTAGAGGGCGCGCAGGCGGCCGGATGCGGCGCGTCGACGAGGCCGTGAAGCAGGTGCTCTCGGGAGCGATCCCGACGCTCAAGGACCCGCGCATCGGCTTCGTCACCGTGACAGGCGTCGACACCACGACAGATCTGGCGCAGGCAACGGTATGGGTCAGCGTCCTCGGGAACGAGAAGCAGCGCGCGGCCACGATGACGGCGCTCGAGCATGCGGCCGGTGTGCTCCAGCGAGAGCTCGGGTCGCAGCTGCGCCTGCGGCGGACTCCCCGTGTGCTGTTCGCGTACGATCCCGCGGTCGAGCACGGCGTCCGGATGACGAAGCTGATCGACGAGCTCACTCCCGTCGACGACGCGAGTGAAGCGGACGACGACAGCGAACCGACCTTGGAGCATTCGGATGACCATGCAAGCTGATCTCGACGCGGTTACAGCCGCTTTGCGTGAACACGACCGGTTCCTAGTCACGTCGCACGACAACCCGGACGGCGACGCGCTCGGCTCGCTCCTCGCGATGCATCTCGCGCTCGAACAACTCGGCAAGGACAGCCTCATGGTGCTCACCGGGGACGCGCTGCTACCGGGTGAGTATCGGTTCCTCGGGCTCGCCGATCACGGTCTCGTGCGGGAGCTGCCGGCCGATCGCGACAATCGGATCCTCGTCGCCGTCGATTGCGCGAGCGCGACACGGCCGGCCGATCCCGCGATCCTCGACGGCGCGCAGCTCACGGTCAACATCGATCACCACCACGACAACACGCGGTTCGCGGCCGTCAATCTGGTGGTTCCCGACGCGTCGTCGACAAGCGAGATCCTCGCCGATGTGTTCCGCGCCCTCGACGTCAAGCTGACGACCGAGATCGCCGAGCCGCTGTACGTCGCGCTCGTCACCGACACTGGTCGGTTCCAGTACACGAACACGACGCCGAAGACACACCGGCTGGCCGCCGACCTGATCGAGGCCGGCGCCGACGTGCACAAGGTGTTCCAGAACGTGTACGAGGCGATTCAGTTCCCGAAGCTCAAGCTGCTGGCGCGCGCGCTCGACCGCGCCGAGAGCTTCGAGGGCGGCCGGGTCATCGTCTCGCATCTGCTGCGTGGCGACTTCGCCGAGGTCGGCGCCGAGGAGCCGTACTCCGAAGGAATCATCGACTACCTGCGCGGCGTCGAAGGCGCGCAGCTCGCCGTGCTGATCCGCGAGCCGCCGCGCGATGACGGCCCGGTGCGGAAGGTGTCGGTGCGCTCGTCGATCGACACGCTCGACGTCTCGGCGCTCGCGCGCGAGTTCGGCGGCGGCGGTCATCGTCAGGCCGCGGGGTTCAGCACAGATGAGTCGGTCGACGAGATTACGGCGCGCCTCATCGCCGGGTTCACCGCTGCCACGGGTGCCTAGCGCTGATGACTAAATAGTGCCGCCACGCGGGCTCGATCCGACGGGAATCATCCTGCTCGACAAGCCGGCGGGGCCATCGTCGTTCACGCTCGTCTCTGACACGCGGCGTCGCACGAGAGCGAAGACCGGCCACGCGGGGACGCTCGACCCGTTCGCGACCGGGCTGCTCGTGCTCCTGTCCGGACGCGCGACGAAGCTCGCCTCACGGTTCGTCGGCCTCGACAAGCGCTACCTCACCGAGATCGACCTGACCTCACGAACGACGACGGGCGATCCCGAAGGCGAGACGATCGACCTGCATGAGCCCCCGACCGTGGACGAGCTGGCTCCGCAGTTGCTCGAGCTCACAGGCGAGATCGAGCTGCCCATCCCGACCGCCTCGGCTGTGAAGATCGCCGGCGAACGCGCCTACAAGCTCCACCGC
Source organism: Actinomycetes bacterium (assembly GCA_025358355.1). Taxonomy (GTDB): domain Bacteria; phylum Actinomycetota; class Thermoleophilia; order Gaiellales; family Gaiellaceae; genus Gaiella. The sequence continues at coordinate 14,269 of JANYJX010000046.1, forward strand.
CGCGGCGTCGCGGTCGAGATGCCGTTGCGCCGTTCGACCGTGTACGAGCTGACTCTTGTCGGCTACGTGGACGGCGTCGCGACGCTCGATCTGCGTGTGTCGTCCGGCACGTATGTGCGCGCGATTGCCGATACCCTGGGAGGGCATTGCAGCACGCTGCGGCGGCTGGCCGTTGGGCCGTTCTTGGTCGACGAGGCCGACCCACTGACGGTGATTCCGGCAGCGGAAGCGCTCGTGCGGCTCGCAACGGCAGTGCCGTCATGAAGATCGCGCACGCACCCGCGCAACTCCCGCGCGAGCCGCGAGCGATCGCAATCGGCATGTTCGACGGCGTCCATCGCGGCCATCAGGCGGTGATGCGGGCGGCGGTCGACACGGGGCTCGCGGCAACGGTGATCACGTTCGAGCCGCATCCGCGCGTCGTGCTCGGGAACCGCGTGGAGCTGATCACGACGCTGGAACGGCGGCTTGAGCTGCTCGGCGAGACCGGGGTGGAGGCGACGCTCGTCGCTGGGTTCACGCCGGAGCTGATGCGCCTCGAGCCGGAGGAGTTCGCCGAGACGTACCTGCGCGCGATCGGCGTCGAGGTCGTGATTGCCGGCGACGATTTTCGCTTCGGCGCGCGACGGCATGGCGATCTCGCGCTGCTCGAGCGCCTCGGCTTCCGTGTTCTGTGTGTCCCGCGTGTCGACGGCGTCTCGTCGTCTGCAGTCCGGGCCGGCCTGGCCGACGGGGACATGTCCGTGGTCGCGCGGATGCTCGGTCGGCCATATGAACTCGACGGGACGGTCGTCGCTGGCGACCAGCGCGGCGGGACGCTCGGTTATCCGACGGCGAACCTCGCGCCCGACCCGACGCTCGCGTGCCCGCGGTTCGGCATCTATGCCGGCGCTGCACTCGGCCATCACGCGGCGGTGTCGATCGGCACGAACCCGCATTACGGCGGCACCGAGCGACGCATCGAGCCGTACCTCCTCGACTACTCGGGCGACCTGTACGGCCAGCGACTCGTCGTCGAGCTGTGGACGCGGCTGCGCGACGAGGCAGTCTTCGACTCGGAGCAGGACTTGATCAACCAGATCGCGCGAGACGTCGATGCGACCCGCGCCAGTGTCCGGCCCGTCTAGCTCGCGGTGAACGCGTTGATCTGGGCGAAGGCCTGGCCGAAGTAGAGCTCGTAGCTCTCGCGGGTGACGTAGCCGGAGTGGGGTGTGCAGAGCGCTGTCTTCTCCAGCACGAGCGGATCGTCGGTGACAGGCTCCTCGTCGAAGACATCGACAGCCGCCGCGCCGGGACGGCCGGTAGCAAGGGCGGCGGCCAGCGCGCGCGACTCGATCAGGCCAGCACGCGCCGTGTTCACGAGCAAGGCGGTCGGCTTCATCGTCGCAAGAGCAGCCGCAGTAACGAGACCAGCCGTCTCGGGCGTCAGCTTCACGTGCAGGCACGCGACATCGGCCACGGCGAACAACTCGCCGAAGGACGCGGTCTCGAAGCCATCCGCGTGCGCCCGGGCGCGCGACCCTTCGCGACCCCACACGACCACGCGCATGCCAAACGCCGCGCCATACCCTGCGACGAGCGAGCCGATACCGCCGTAGCCGCAGATACCAAGCGTCTTGCCGCGCAGATCCGAACCCAATGTCGCCTGCCAGCGACCAGCTCGCAGTGCGGCCGCGTCGCTTGGGATGTGTCGCAGCGCGGCGAGGATCAACCCAAACGTCAGCTCGGCCGGCGCCACGGGCGAGCCGGAGCCGGTAGACACGGCGATCCCCCGAACACTGCAGGCGTCCAAGTCAATGTGAGCGGTGCCGCGTCCCGTCTGTGCGATCAACCGCAGATCCGGCAACTCCGCAAGCAGCGAGGCCGTGATGCGCGTCCGCTCGCGGGTCAGGACGAGCGCCTCGGCGCCGCGGAAACGCTCGATGAGAGTTCCCTCGTCACAGACGGTGTCGGCGTAGATCGTAACGTCGTGACCAGCCAGCTCAGCAAAGCAATCAAGCGACGCGACGGCCCGTTGATTGTCGTCAGGGATCACCACGCGCACAGCGCCAGCGTAAACGCCTGCTACCCCGTGCTGCTAGCCTGGCCAGCGACCGTAGTCGCGGCCGGGCGTGTACTCCTGCACGCCGCGCGGGGATTACGGAGCTGCCAACTGAAACAACGCAGGGAGGAATGCATGGCGCTGACCAAAGAGGTCAAGCAAGAGCTGATCGACAAGCACGGTGCGAACTCGCAGGACACGGGCTCCACGGATGTTCAGGTCGCGATGCTGACGAAGCGCATCAACGACCTCACCGAGCACCTCCGCACCCATCCGAAGGATCACTACTCGCGGCGCGGGCTGCTCAAGCTCGTCGGCCGCAGACGGCGGTTCCTGACGTACCTGCAGAAGACAGATCTCGAGGGCTACCGCGCCCTCATCAAGGAGCTGGGCCTCCGCCGCTAGGCGAGACCCTGCCATTGGCGGGAGGTGGACGTTTGATCGAGCCCGAGCGGGTTGCAACGAACGGGTTGGCTCAAACCTCCACCTTCCACGACTAAGGAAAGTGAAGGGATAGACAATATGAGCATGACCGCCGGGCTTCAAGCCACGGTATCCGTCGACATCGGGGGCACTGAGCTCCGGTTCGAGACGGGCAAGCTCGCCAAGCAGGCCGACGGCGCAGTCGTCGTCCGCAGTGGCGACACAATGATTCTCGCGACGGCCGTCGGCCGCCAGGAGGCGCGTCCCGATGCGGACTTCTTCCCGTTGACGGTCGACGTCGAAGAGCGCATGTATGCCGCCGGCAAGATCCCTGGTGGCTTCTTCAAGCGCGAAGGCCGCGCCACCGAGCGCGCAACGCTCACCGCGCGAATGATCGACCGCCCGATCCGGCCGCTCTGGCCGAAGGGGTTCCGGAATGAGGTGCAGGTGATCTGCACCGTCCTCTCCGCCGATCTGATCACCCCGCACGACATCCTCTGCATCAACGGGGCTTCGGCCGCGCTGATGATCTCGCCGCTGCCGTTCTTCGGGCCGGTCGGCGCAGTTCGCGTGGCCCGGATCGAGGACGCGTTTGTCCTCAATCCGTCCTTGCAGGAGATGGAGGAGTCGACGCTCGACCTCATCGTCGTCGGTACGAAGGACGCGCTGACGATGGTCGAGGCCGGTGGCGAGGAGATTCCCGAGGAGGAGATCCTCGAGGCGCTCGAGTTGGCGCATTCGGAGATCCGCCGCATCTGCGAGGCGCTCGAGTCGTTGCGCGAGCAGGTCGGCAAGCCGAAGTGGGTCGATCTGGACCTGATCGCCGAGCTCGATCGCGACCACGGCGATGCAATCACCGCTGCGATTCACGAGCATGGTCTTCGCGAAGCCGGCTCGGTCGTCGACGGGATCGCTGCGAGTCTCTCTCCGAGCCTTTCGATGAACTCGACCGAGGACGACATTGTCCGCGAGCTGCAGGTGCGGAACGGTCTCGCATCGGTGCTCGAGAAGAAGCGGAGCGCGGCCGTCGAAGGCCCGGTGCGTGAGCAGTTCGAGTCGGGGCTCCGCGAGCTGACCGACGCCGAGCAGGATTCGAAGGAGCTGAAGTCGCGGAAGCGCGACATCCTCTTCAGCCGAATCCTTGACGAGGTTCAGCTGCCGTTCCCCGTCGGCCCACCGGCCGGCGAGGGCGAGACGCCGCAGAAGGACACGCTCACCAAGCAGTTCGTCAAGCGCTCGGCCGAGGCGATCTACAAGGACATCGTCCGCAAGAAGATCGCGATCGACAAGCGCCGTCCAGACGGGCGTGGGACAGAGGAGATCCGGCCGATCGACTGTGAGGTCACGGTTTCACCTCGGACGCACGGTTCGGCGCTCTTCACTCGCGGCCAAACGCAGATCATGACGCTTTGCACGCTCGGCACGATGAAGGAAGGCCAGCGGATCGACGATCTTTCGCTCGAGACCGACCGCCGGTACATGCACCACTACAACTTCCCTCCGTACTCGGTCGGGGAGACGGGCTTCATGCGAGGCCCGAAGCGGCGTGACATCGGGCACGGGGCGCTTGCGCAGCGGGCACTCGAGCCGATGATCCCCGCGGTCGCCGAGTTCCCGTACACGATCCGGCTCGTCTCCGAGACGCTCGAGTCGAACGGCTCGTCGTCGATGGGCTCGGTCTGTGGCTCGACGATGGCACTGATGGATGCGGGCGTGCCGATCAAGGCGCCGGTCTCCGGCATCGCGATGGGCCTCGTCAAGGAGGGCGACGACTACGTCATCCTCACTGACATCCAGGGCGCGGAAGATCACCTGGGCGACATGGACTTCAAGGTCGCCGGCACGAAGGACGGGATCACCGCGCTGCAGATGGATATCAAGATCACCGGCGTCACGCAGGAGATCATGAGGAACGCGCTCGAGCAGGCAAAGCGGGCGCGCCAGTTCATCCTCGGCGAGATGGAGCAGGCGATCTCGACCCCGCGCACGGAGCTCGCTGATCATGCTCCGCGGATCACGACGGTCAAGATCAACCCCGAGTTCATCGGCATGGTGATCGGCAAGGGCGGCGAGACGATCCGCGGCCTCGAATCCGAGTACGACGTGCAGATCGACATCGAGGAAGACGGGACGATCCTTGTCTACGCGACCGAGGGCACCAAGGGCGACGCGGCTGCCGCTGCGATCACCGCTCTCACGAAGGAGCCTAGCGTCGGCGACACGTACACCGGCAAGGTCGTGAAGACGACCCAGTTCGGCGCGTTCGTCGAGCTGAAGAAGGGCACCGACGGGCTGCTCCACGTCTCGAACGTCGGCCCCGGCCGCGTCGCTCACATCGAGGACGTGATGGCGCGCGGCGATGTTGTCGACGTGATCGTGCAGGAGGTCGACAAGGATCGTGGTCGGATCGGCCTCAAGCTCGTCGCGAAGCACGAGGACGACAGGCTGGTGCTGCCGGAGGAGCTGATCGAGCGGGCGAAGGACGCACCGCCGCGGCCGCCCGAGGCAGAGCGCCCGCCCCGTAGTGGCGGACGCGATCGCGGCCCGCGCCGCTAGATCGTCGACGCCGTTCTCTATGCCGCGTTTCTCCGCGCGATCAACGTCGGCAAGCACAACCGCGTGCGGATGGCCGACGTGCGCGACGTAATAGCCGGTCTCGGCTATGACGACGTCCGCACGTACCTGCCGACCGGCAACGTTGCGCTTCGCGCTGCTGACGACCCGAACGTTGTGGCGGCACGCATCGAGGAGGCGCTCACGTCGCTCGGCCTGCGCGATGTCGATGCGATGGTACGAACACGCGATCAGCTGGCGAGCCTCGACGGCAGCGTGTTCGAGCCGTATCCGGCAGACGACTTCCGCCACATGGTCATGTTCACCCGAGAGCCGGTAGAGATCGTTGACGATCTTCCGCTGGAAGTCGGCGGTGTGACAGTCATCGCGAACGGCCCGGCGATCCTCGCGGTGAGCCCGAGGCTGGTCGAGCGGCCCGTGAACGTGAACGCCGTGATCGAGAAGCGCTGGAAGACCCGGGCGACGACGCGCTGGTGGAACGTCGTCGAGGACTTTACGCGCGACATCCTCGGCTGACCGGCGCCGACAGCAGGCGTGGCTACGATCACACGGTGGCCGGGCACAAGCTCACAACGCTCGCGGGCGGAGAGAAGGTCGTTTCAGAGCGCCTCGACTCGGTGCGATCGGTGGCTCTCGGCTTCTGGATCGGAACCGGCTCGCGCGATGAGCCGACTGCCCGCGCAGGTGTGTCGCACTTCATCGAGCACATGCTTTTCAAGGGCTCGTCGCGCTACGACGCACAGCAGATCGCCGAGACGTTCGACGGGCTCGGCGGCGATCTCAACGCCGCGACATCGCGCGAGACGACGGTCGTCTACGCACGCGTGCCCGACGAGAAGCTCGAGATCGCTCTCGACGTGATGGCCGACATGGTCTTTCGGCCGCAGTTCGACGATCTCGACTCCGAGCGCGAGGTCGTCCTCGAGGAGATCGCGATGGTTGAGGACAACCCGCAGGATCTCGTCCACGATCTCGCGGCCGAAGCAGTCTTCGGCTCGCACCCGCTCGGCCGGCCGGTGATCGGCAGCGCGGATGTCATCTCGAGCGTGAGCCGTCGCGCTTTGCGGAGCTATCACGAGGGCGCGTACGTGGCAGGCAACGTCGTGATTGCTGCAGCCGGGAACATCGATCACGCGCGACTGCTTAAGCTCGTCAAGGCGCGAGTGGGGGACGGCTCGCACGATTTTCGCCTGACCCGCAAGCCGACCGGCCGGATGCCACAGCCCGGCACGCGCTTCCAGCGGAAGGACACCGAGCAGTACCACGTGTGCCTTGCGGCCCCCGGAATCCCGCGCGACGACCAGCGGCGCTACGCGGCGTCGTTGCTCGACGCGATCGTGGGCGGCTCGGCGTCGTCGCGGCTGTTCCAGGAAATCCGCGAGAAGCGCGGGATGGCGTACTCGGTCTACAGCTTCGGCTCGCAGTACGCCGACAGCGGCCTCGTCGGGCTGTATGTCGGCACGCGCGAGGAGAATCTCGCCGAGTGCCTCGAGATCGCCGCGGCCGAGCTCGTCGATGTCGCAAGCGGCTCGCTGCGTGCGGGCGAGCTCGAGCGGGCGAAAGACAACCTCAAGGGACGGTTGTTGCTCTCGCTGGAATCGACCTCGGCCCGGATGACGCGCCTTGGCAAAGCAGTCATCACCGGCAGCGAGATCACGTCTGTCGACGACACCATCGCCCGTGTCGATGCCGTCACCGAGGCCGATGTCGCGACGCTAGCGGCGGAGCTGTTCGCGCCAGGCCGCTTGTCAGCGGCCGGAATCGGGCCCGACGAGGATCGCTTCCGCGCAGCGGTCGAGCGCGTGAACCCGGCCGCGCTCAAACGTGCCGCATGAGGGTTGCCCTTTTCGGGATCGGCGGCCAGGTCGGGTCGATCCTCGACCCGGCGCTCGTCGCGGCAGGTCACGAGGTCGTCGATGGACGCAAGCAGGGACCTGTCGGCTGCGATGTCGCGGTCGACTTCACGCAGCCGAACGCCGTCCTCGACAACGCGCGCGCTTGCGTTGCAGCGCGTGTCCCGCTCGTGATCGGGACGACTGGCTTCGATACAGGTGTGGTCGACGTGCTTGCGCGAACGGCAGGCGTCCCGTGCTTCTTCGCCCCGAACTTCGCGCTCGGCGCCGGCTTGATGATGCGCTTCGCCGAGGAAGCGGCGCGCACATTCCCGCGTGCCCAGATCGTCGAACTACACGCGGACACCAAGCTAGACGCGCCCTCGGGCACAGCCAAGGAGACCGCGCGACGCATGGCGAACGATCCGCCGATCCATTCGATCCGGCTCCCTGGCCTGATCGCCCACCAGGAAGTGATCTTCGGCGGTACGGGCGAGGTGCTGACGATTCGCCACGACACAACCTCGCGCGAGGCGTTCGTTCCCGGCGTCTTGCACGCACTCGAAGCCGTGCGCAACCTACCGGCCGGGCTGACGATCGGGCTAGACCAGCTTCCCTAACGGTTCGCGCGCGAGCGGCCGCGACGCGACGTGTACTGCCTCGGAGATTGCGACGGCGCGGCGCTGTCGGACGACGCGCTACGAAGCTCGTCGAGTGCCTCGGTGACACCGATCACGAGAGCTTCGAGCGAAGCGACCCGTCGGCTGAGCTCGTCCGTGCGGGCTGTCAACTCAACCCGAGCGGCTTGTGCCTCTTCCAGGAGAACGCTGAGGTCGGTCTCAGCCAGCGGATCCACGGCGCCGTCGTCGTGATGCACGCCTTGGACCGCGGCAATTTCGGACATCTCCTGAGCCTCCTCCCACTGCGCAGCAAGCGCATCCGCGAGATCGACGCGCGAGACGCCGTACGTCGAGACGAGGATCTCGCCCAGTAGCCGGCCCGTATGACGCTGCTCATCGAGCGCGCTGTCGAGCTGACCCTGCGGGACGATGCCCATCTCGACCAGGATTGTCCCGATTCGGCGGTACGAGATGCTGGTCTGCGGTGCTTCCACCACGTCTCTATCGGCCCCTCGGCGCTGATTGTTGAGAGCCAATCTCGCTGGGTCCCGGGCGGCGGCGGCGCGCCCGGAACCGACGCGAAACCGCGTTAGCTGCGCGACTTCAACGCCGCGAGAAGCTCCTGATGCCGCGGCTCTTCGTCTCTCGGGCCGGCGTCCTCCTCAGGCTTCTTCGCGAACCGTTCGTACGGCTTGACGATGAAGAAGAACACCGCGCCCGCGATCGAGACGAACGTGATCAGCGCTGTGATGAACGAGCCGTACTGGAACAGCGAGTTGTGGATCGAGAACGTCAGGCCGTTGACATCGGACTTGCCGAAGATCGCTCCGATGATCGGCGTGACGATGTCGCTGACGAACGATGTGAGAAGCGCAGCGAACGCACCACCCATGACGAACGCGATCGCCAGCGTGATCAGGCTGCCCTGCATCAGGAATTCCTTGAACTCCTTGATGATCTTTCCCATCTGTTCCTCTCGGTCGTAGAATTGACGGCGTTGTGCTTGGCGAGCTACTGACCGCGATAGTCACGCCGTTCAGGACGGACGGCTCCGTCGACCTGGAAGCGTTTCGCACGCTCGCACGCCATCTCGTCGACAACGGCTCAGACGGGCTCGTCGTGACCGGCACAACGGGTGAGTCGCCGACGCTCACGGACGACGAGCGGATGGAGCTTTACGAGGCCGCGCTCGACGAAGTGGGCGATCGTGCGACCGTTGTCGCGGGAACCGGCACGAACGACACTTCCCATTCCGTCCACCTCACGGAACGCGCGCATGAGTTCGGCGTCGACGGCTTCCTGGTGGTGACGCCGTACTACAACACGCCGCCGCCGCGCGGGATCATCGCGCACTTCCAGGCCATCGCCGACGTGACCGACAAGCCAATCGTCGCGTACAACATCCCGTCGCGGGCTGTGCTCAATCTCGAGACCTCGACAATTGCCTCACTCGCGGAGATCCCGACCGTCGGCGCCGTGAAGCAGGCGAACGCCGACCTTGATCAGGCACGCGCGATTGTCGAGCTAGGGCTCAACCTCTACGCGGGCGACGACAATCTTGTTCTGCCGTTCCTCGAGCTCGGCGCGGTCGGCGGCATCTGCGTGCACACGCACGTCGTCGGCCCGCAAGTCCAGGAGCTTCTGCGCCGCTTTAAGGCGGGTGACCTCGATGGAGCACGCGCTTTGGATGCCGAGCTGCGCCCGTCGATTGAGTTGCTGCGCATCGCCCCGAACCCGATCGCGATCAAGTGCGCACTCGAGCTGCTCGGCCATCCGGTCGGCGGTTCGCGCCTGCCGATGGTTGGCCCGACAGACGAAGAGCGCGATGCCGTGCGCGGCTGCCTCGAGCGGCAGGGTCTGCTGCAACCAGCTGCGGTCTAGAGGTCAAGCGACCAGCCGTCGAGCCGCTCGGCTACGGCGAACCCGAGTGCTTCGTAGGCGGCGAGCACCTCGGGGCTGTCGCCCCACGACTCGATCGTCGCCTCGCCCGGGCCCAGCACCGCGCACGCGGCCGATATGAGCCGAAGATAGCGCCCTAGCGTTCGCGCGTCCGTCCCAACGCCAGGCGCGTCGATCACCCGTGCGACAGGATCGATCCGGCAGATGCCGACCTCATCGAGAACCACATGCACGAGGTGCGGCTGTGCCGCCACGCCTTCCGCGAATTCGTAGCCAACCTCCTTGTGACCCCACACGCCGCGGTACGCCTCGGCGAAGAGTAGCGCGACGCGCGTGGGATCGGCAAATGTAGGAAGCGTCTCGCCCGGCGGGCAGTCCATTGCATGCAGCCGCGTGTAGCCGCCGTCCGCACGGAAACCGTGTGACTCGAGATCGGCGCCGTAGACCCAGAGCTGCCAGGCACCGCACTTCGTCGCCTCGACGATTGTCGCCCGGATCTCATCGGCCGATGCTGCCGAAAGATCAGCTTCCGCCACGCGAAAGCCATCAGACGAAACGGAGAGATGCAACTCGGCCACGAGCGAACGGTACCCACGCCCGGCGCTCACCGCGGGTGCCGCCCGTACACTCCGCGCCGTGAGCGAAACGCTGCGAATCATCCCGCTCGGTGGGCTCGGCGAGGTCGGCAAGAACATGACCGTCTATGAGCTCGGCGACGATGTCATCGTCATCGACGCAGGCCTGGCATTCCCACGGGATGAGCATCTTGGCGTCGACCTCGTCCTGCCGGACTTCTCGTACCTCGAAGGCAAGCGCGTACGGGCGATCGTGCTCACGCACGGTCACGAGGATCATGTCGGCGCGCTGCCATACGTTTTGCGGGAGATCGATGTCGACGAGGTGATCGCGACCCGTCTCACGCTAGGGCTGGTCCGCTCGAAGCTCGAAGAGCACGGTGTTGCGAACGCCGCGGAGTTGCGCGAGGCTGATCCCGAAGGCGAGCCGATGGAGATCGGCCGTTTCCGGCTCGAGTTCGTGCGTGTCGCCCACTCGATCCCGGACTGTGTCGCGATCGTGATCGAGACGCCCGCTGGCCGGGTCGTGCACACCGGTGACTGGAAACTCGACCACACGCCGGTCGACGGCCTTCGAACTGACGTCGGGCGCCTCGCCGAGATCGGAAATCGCGGCGTCGACCTGCTGCTTGGAGACTCGACGAACGCCGAGCGGCCCGGGATGACCGGCTCTGAGCGGCTCGTCGGGGAGGCATTCCGCACCCTGATGCCGGTTCGCAAAGGGCGGATTCTCGTTGCATCGTTCGCCTCGAACATCCATCGCATGCAGCAGGCTGCCGATGTCGCCGTCGAATGTGGCCGGAAAGTCGCGGTCGTCGGCCGCTCGATGCGCAAGAACTTGAACATCGCCCGCAGCCTCGGCTACCTCGACATCCCGTCCGATGCGCTCGTCAATCCGAAGGCCGCGATGGAGCTGCCGCCCGATCGCGTCCTGATCTTGTGCACCGGGAGCCAGGGCGAGCCGATGTCGGCGCTGACGCGGATCGCGTTCAACGACCACCAGAACGTCCAGGTCGAGCGCGGCGACACGGTGATCATCTCGGCGAAACCCGTTCCCGGCAACGAGCTACGCGTCCACGATGCGATCAACCGGCTGGCAAAGGCCGGCGCCGAAGTGCTGCACCAGGAGATTGCCACCGTCCACGTGTCCGGACACGCGTGCTCGGAGGAGATGCGGACGATGCTCGCGCTCCTGCGGCCGAAGGCGGTGATGCCGATCCACGGCGAGTACCGGATGCAGGCGGCTCACGCGCAGCTCGCGCGCGACGCAGGTGTGCCGGCAGAGGGGATCGTGATCGCGGAGAACGGCTCGGTCGTCGAGCTGTCGTCGCGTGGTGCCCGCATCGTCGATCGCATCGCAGCCGGCGTCACGTTCGTCGACGGGCTCGGAGTGGGGGACGTACAGGACGTGGCGTTGCGCGACCGGCGACGGCTGTCGGAGGACGGCGTCCTGATCGTCGTCACGACCGTGGCCCTTTCGGACGGGGTCGAGATTGCGCCGCCGGAGCTGATCGCGCGCGGGATGGGTGAGGACGAGGAGCTGCTCGCCGAGCTGCGAGCCGAAGCCCGGCGAGTGGTCTCCGATCTCGCAGCCGACGGGATCACTGAGATCAAGCTGCTGCAGGAGCATCTCCACGACGAGGTCGCGCAAGTGGTCTACGCAAGAACGCGCCGTCGGCCGATGATCCTGCCCATCGTGATCGAGGTCTAATCCCACCGGTGAGCGACTGGCCCCAGGTCCTGCGCGAGCACGCGGCAACCGAGCTGACCGCGCGTCGGCTCACGTCCCAGCTGCGGGCGTGCGAGGCGTCGGCGCTCGCGTTCTGCCGTCTGCTCGAACAGTGGAATCGGGGCGACGCGAGCCCTTCAACTCCTGGCGCGCGTCAGGCCGCGTTGCGGCACGCAGCCGATCGGGTCGAGACCGCGGTCGCCGGCCTCGAAGGGCCGCTTGGTCAGTACCTGCTCGAGCTCCAACCTGAGCGGACAGAGGGGCGCTCGTGGTATCTCGGCCCCGGCGCGGGCGAGCTCATGGAGTGGAAGCCGGTGCTTGATCGCGCGGGCGTGCGGGTGTGCCCGAATCGCGTGGCTTCCGTCTATCTCGAGCTCGCAGTGCTCGTGCGTGCGCTGGAGGGATTGGCGGATGCGGCGCGGCTCGATGCTTCGCCGGATCGCTCGTCACTTTGGGCCGGTCTGTTCGATCTGCGCGACACGCTGCTCGGCACCGTGGACGATCTCCGCGCGCTCGCTGCGTAGTCGCCGCCAGACACCGCGTTAGGCTCCTGAGGTGCGGATCACCGTTGTTGGCTCCGTTAACCTTGATCTCGTGGCGCGGTGCCATCGACTGCCGCGGCCGGGTGAGACCGTCACCGGTGCGACGTTGACTCGCGTTCCAGGCGGCAAGGGGGCAAACCAAGCAGTCGCCTGCGCCAGGCTCGGCGCGGAAGTGACGCTCGTTGCGGCGGTCGGCTCGGATGCTGTTGCAGAAGAGGCGTTGGCGACGCTTCGCGAGGCCGGTGTCAAGCTCGAGCTTCAGCAGCTCGACCTGTCGACCGGTGTCGCGTTGATCGTGGTCGACGACGCGGGGGAGAACACAATCACTGTCGCGCCGGGGGCAAACGCAGCGCTCGGCGCCTTCGAGCTCGGCGCAGCTGACGCGGTGCTCGTGCAGCTCGAGGTACCCGACGCAGCCGTGATCTCGGCGTGGGAGCAGTGCACCGGTGTGTTTTGCCTCAATGCGGCTCCCGCGCGGGCGGTCGCAGTCGACCCGGACATCACGGTCGTGAACCGCTACGAGCTGGAGACGTTGACCCGGCGCGACGGGTTGGTCGCGGTGACGCTCGGCGCCGAGGGCGCGATCCTCCTCGAAGACGGGGAGGAGGTCGCCCGCGCGGCGCCGCCGGCGGTCGATGCGGTCGACGGCACGGCCGCGGGAGACGCGTTCACAGCGTGCTTGCTCGTTTCGCTGCTCGAAGAGCGGGAGGTCGACGACGCGTTGCGCCGGGCCTGCGCAGCGGGCGCGCTTGCCGCGTCCCGCGCGGGAGCGCAGCCATCGTTGCCAACCGCGGCCGAGATCGACGCAATACTCCGCGGATGAGCGACTCGACGCCGATCATCCTCGACTGCGACCCGGGTCATGACGACGCGATCGCGCTCCTCCTCGCTCTCGCGAGCCCTGAGGTCGAGCTGCTCGCGGTCACGACCGTGCACGGGAACCAGACGCTCGAGAAGACAACCGCCAATGCGTTGCGGGTGCTCGATCTCGTCGGCCGCGACGACATTCCGGTTGCTGCAGGCGCGTCGCGACCGCTGATACGTGAACCGAAGGTGGCCGACCACGTTCACGGCGAGAGCGGTCTCGACGGCCCGTTCTTGCCGCCGCCGCAGCGCACGCCGGTCGCGCAGCACGCGGTCGACCTGATGCTTGCGACAATCGCCGCCAGTCCGAGGCTTGTCACCCTCGTTCCGACCGGGCCACTGACGAATATCGCGCTGCTCCTCGAGCAATGCGACGGGCGGAACATCGAGCGGATCGTGCTGATGGGCGGCGCGATCGCCGAAGGCAACATCACGCCGGCTGCGGAGTTCAACATCTGGGCCGACCCCGAAGCCGCCGACCGCGTGTTCCGCTCGGGCGTCGACGTGACGATGATCGGCCTCGACGTCACGCACCAGGCGCTCCTGACGCCATCGATCGCCGAGCGACTCCGCTCGACTGGTCGCACAGGGACGTTCGTCGCCGAGCTGGTCGATTTCTTCAGCCGCTATCACCGTGAAACGTATGGCTGGGACGGCGCACCAATCCACGATGCGGTCGCCGTCGCACACGTGATCCGGCCCGGGCTCGTCGAAACGAAGCGCCGCAACGTTGAGATCGAGGTCGACTCCGAGCTCTGCCGCGGCCGCACCGTGGTCGATCTGTGGAACCGCACCGACCGACCCGCAAACGCGGATGTCGGTGTCGGCATCGATGCTGACGGCTTCTTCGAGCTACTCGTCGAGCGAATCGCCCGTCTCGGTTGATGGCTTTCCCCGCTCATACGGGTGGTTCGGCTCCAGGATCGAGCGGACGCTGGCGATAACACTCCACGTGAGAGCAGACACCGCCGACGACGAGGTTGCGTCGTGATCGTCTTCGGCGCGATCGCGCCTCATGGTGGGATTGTCCTCGACGGAAAGTCGTCGACGCGCACCGCGATGGAAGAGCTTGGCCGTTTGCACGCTGCCGCCGCGCCGGACGCCACCATCGTGATCACGCCGCACGGGGTTCATCTCGAGGGCTCCTTCGCGGTCGTCACGGCCGCGACCATGGCTGGTGATCTCGGCGGGCCTGAGACGCGGCTTTCGTGCACTGTCGATCGCACGCTGGCGCACGCTGTTGTGGATGCGCTGCGCGAGGTCGGACCGGCTGCGGGGGTGAGTTTCGGCAGCAACGATCCGGGCGATGCCGAGATGCCGATGGATTGGGGAACGTTGATCCCGCTTTGGTTCATCGGTGGCCGCGCCGATCCGCCGGCTCCGGTGGTTGTCGTAAGCCCCGCGCACGAGTTCTCGCTGGAGGCGCACGTACGAGCGGGCGCCGCGATCGCGGCCGCGTGCGGAGATCGTCGCGTGGCGGTGATCGCGAGCGCCGACCACGGTCACGCGCACGAGTCTGACGGGCCCTACGGCTTCCATCCCGCTGCCGCCGAGTACGACACGCGCGTGGTCGAGCTCGTGCGGGAGAACCGCCTCGGCGACGGGGTTGGCCTCGGCACCATCGTCGACCTCGCGAAGGCCGACAGCCTCTGGCAGCTCCTGATGCTGCACGGCGCGCTTGGCGACGGGTTCGACTCGCACCTCCTGTCGTACGAGGTGCCGACCTACTTCGGCATGCTCTGCGCCGCGTTCGAACCCCGCTAGCTACGCCGTACGCGGAGGAGAGGCGACCGCGATCCCGAAGCACCCAGGCATGCCTGCCAAGAGGTCGACCACGCGACGAACGACACGCACGAAGCGCCCGCTCAAGCCTCGCACGCCTTCGCGCATCAAGAAACGCACACGAAAGACTCGCTCGCACCACCATCCTGAGCTCTGGGGGCTCGGGATGGTGGCCGTCGGCCTGTTCCTCGTAGCCGTCGTCGATCTCGGCTGGAGCGGCGGTGTTGTCGGCGCGAAAGTCGCCGACGCACTCCAGCGCGCGGGAGGGGCGAGCGCGTACGTCATCCCGCTCGCGCTCGTCGCGGTCGGTGGGCTGATGCTGGTGCGAAGCTCCCTCGTCGATTTCCGCCCGTTCCAGACGGGACTCGTCGTCGGCGTCGTCGGGCTTCTCGTCACGCTTGGCTCGAGCCACGGCGGCTTCCTCGGCCGCGCGCTCGGC
>JANYJX010000056.1 GCA_025358355.1 Actinomycetes bacterium
ACCTTCGAGGGAGGTCAGGCGGGCTGCGTTTAGTAGGTCGTCTAGGGCTTCTGTCAGCAGGCTTTCTAGCTCGCTTGCCAGGTCGTTGCGCTCTACTAGCTCGAACGCTGCGTCCCAGTCTCGACGCTCACGGTAGACACCGAGGCACGTTGCGACGGCGGCTTCGTGCTCGGCCGGCCACTCTTCAATCGCCTTCGCCTCGATGAACACTCTCGCCAGCGGATGCAGCTCGAGCCGCTCGCCACGTTCGACGATCACACCGATCGCGACCCCCTCCGCGACGGCGCGCGCGGCCTGCTCTGGCCCCAACAAGACGTCCGCCAACCCCTGGTCAAGCGCAGTCGCGGCCGAGAGCACCCCAAGGCCTTCGCGCTCATCTGGCTCGAGACCCCGATAGACCTCCTCCGCGAAGAAGTCGTACAGCGCCTCGGGCGCATCGTCGTCGGGCAACTCCGGCACGCCACTCACCCCGGCGAGCGCAATCACAGCCGGCCACCCATTCGCAATCGCCAACAGCCCCGAGGTGATCCCCGCCTGCTCCGGCCCCATGTCCAGAACGAGCTCAGCCTCGTCGCGGTTCAGTGCGAGCTCCGTCTGGTTCACCTCCAGAACATCGCCGTACAGGACATCGCGGCTCGTCACCCACGACGGCCGCCGCCGCCCGGCGATCAGGAGGTTGATCGGCGCGGCGGCGACGAGCAGCTCGACGAACAACTCGGCCTCCACCGTGCGGCAAAGGAACTGGTAATCGTCGATCACGAGCCAGGCCTCGGGCGGCCAAAGGGCGATGTCCTCGGCGAGGATCTCGGCCAGGACATCCACCTCGGCGGCCGGGGCCTGCGTCACCATCAGCCGTTCGGTCAGGCGCTTCTCGCACCCTGGGATGAACTCGGCGGCAACCGCCGCGATACCCACCGACAGCGCCGCGACATCCGACGACGCAATCCGAGACGGATACCACGCGACGTGGCTTGCCGTCGCGCGCGTCCACTGCTCCGCCAGCGTCGTCTTGCCGAAACCCGCCGGCGCGATCAGCAACCGCACACGCGCCTTCGACGAGTCGAGCGAGCGCAGCAAGCGTGGTCGCTCTATGAAGCGATGCTTCTTACGACGCCTGGGAACGGTGAGTTGCTCTAGCTCCATAGCCACAGTCCTGCCGCGGGGTGCGGCCGAACCTACTCCATCAGGCGCTCGAGAGGAAGAGCCGGCGCCCGCGGCGGGGGGTCGCGAGCGCCGGCCACTAGACCCTGGTCATCACGTGGATGCCAGGGTGCACGAGGAGAGGGTCATCACCTGTGAGCACTCGGTACGCGACCGGGATCTGACGCCGACGATGCACGCCCAGCTTCTGTCTGAGCACATCGCAATGCGCCTTCGCGGTTCGTGGGGAGATACCCAGCTTCTCACCGACCTCGTCGTTTGAGCATCCCGCCGCGATCAGCGCAACCACTTCGCGCTGCCGAGACGTGATCGACGACCTTCTCTTGATGATTGTCTCCGTCATGCCCGACGAGGCTAGTGTCCCTCGATCGAGTGATCCATCGTGCAACGGGTGTAACCCACGGTGTATCCCTCGCCACCGCTTGGCATTCGGGGGTTGTGGGATTGCCGCAGCGAGGTCAGCGGTGTCGCCGATGCTGCGCGACCCTCGCCAGACGACACTCGCAGAAGACCATGCGAGGAGGACGGACATGAAGATCAGAAGCGTGATGTCGACGCACGTCGTCACGATCTCGCCGGAGACGACGCTGAAGGATGCCGCCGCGAGACTCGTCCGTTACGGCGTGTCTGGACTGCCCGTTGTGGACGATGCCGGTCGGCTGGTTGGTGTGCTCTCCGAAGCGGACATCCTGGCGAAGGAAGCGGGTTCGTCACCGCGCGATGGAATGCTCGCGTGGCTGATTGGCGAGTCTCCGCGGCCGGTGCTCGAAGCGCGAACCGTCGCGGACGCGATGACCTCGCCGGCGCTCACGATCGGGCCGGAGCGGACGGCGCGCGAGGCCGCAGCACGAATGCTGACCGAGGGTGTCAACCGGCTGCCCGTGATTGAGGGTGACACGCTCGTCGGAATCGTGAGCCGCGCCGACCTCGTCCGCGCGTTCGCTCGTTCCGACACGGAGATCCGCCGCGAGATCGAGACCGAGGTCGTCAAGCAGATTCTCTGGCTCGATCCGGTTCACCTCGACGTGGACGTGGCCGACGGAGTCGTGACCCTTGCGGGCACGCTCGATGGGGAAAGCGACATCGAGTTGCTGCGCGAGTTCGTCCGTCGCGTTCCGGGGGTTGTGAGCGTCCAGTCGAAGCTGCTTCCGCGCGACAAGGCTCCGGTCTAGAAACCGGCAGCGAAGCCGTCTCCGCGGCCGTCGGAGCCGCCTATCAACGCATCGCCGCTGCGCAAGATCGCCTGCCCGACACCGAAGCCATGCGGGCTATCGGCACGGCGCACGTCGTGGCCGAGCGTCCGCAGGCCGGCTTCCTCGCTCCAGAGGCCTGGTTCTAGTTGGACGATGCCGCCTTCCTCGACCCGCCAGCGCGGAGCGTCGAGCGCAGCCTGTGGATCGAGGCTGTCGTCCACAAGGTGAGAGACGACCTGAAAATGACCTTGCGGCTGCATCGGCCCGCCCATCACGCCAAACGGCCCGAGTAGCTCCCCGCCCTTGAGCAGCATCCCCGGGATGATCGTGTGAAACGGCCGACGTGACGGCGCCAGCCGATTCGGATGTCCTTCGGTCTCGACGAACCCGCCTGCCCGATTTTGGAGCGCAACGCCAGTGCCGGGCGCGACGATCCCGGAGCCGAACGAGCCGTAGACGCTCTGGATCAACGAGACTGCCGTGCCCTCGCTATCGACGGCGCAGAGGTACGTCGTCCCGCCGCGCGGCAACGTCGACGGGAGCGGTGCGGTTGCGCGATCGGGCTGAATCAGAGCCCGACGCGCAGCGAGATGCGCCCGGTCGAGCAGCACCGCCGGCAACGGCTCGTCCGCCACGTACGCGTAGGCATCCGCGAGCGCGAGCTTCATCGCCTCGATCTGGGAGTGGAGGCCCGGCTCGAGACCGTCGTAGATCCCGAGCGCCATCAATGCAGCGGCTCCTTGGCCGCTCGGCGGCAGCTCGCACACGTCGATGCCCTTGTACCGCTGGCGCAACGGCTCGACCCATTCGCTGCGATGCGCCGCGAGGTCGTCCTCTGAAAGCCAGCAGGCCGACGCGATCGCCGCGGCAATCCTTCCGGTGTAGAACGCTTCAGGGCCGTCGGCTGCGATCGCACGCAGCGTCTCGGCGAGATCGGGCAACGCGTAGTGGCCGCCGCGCCCCGGCGCCGGCCAGGGTGGGTTCTCGGCCAGCGACCACTTGTGCGCGATGCGCGCGCTACACGCGAGGCCCCGTTCGGCGAGGTCGGCAGCGGGTGCGAGCGCGGCGTCGAGACCGAGCCGGCCGAACCGCTCCGCCAGATCGGCCCAAGCGCGAACGGCGCCAGGGACCGTCACCGAGCGCGGCCCTGTCGCATCGACGCGCAACTCGTCGATGACGGCAGGCGAGCGCCCAGACCCGTTCAAGCCGTGCAGCTCGCCGTCGTGCCAGACGATCGCGAACGCGTCGCCGCCCGGCCCGTTGTCGGTCGGCTCGGCGACGGTGAGAACGGCTGCGGCGGCCAAGGCGGCGTCAATCGCGTTGCCGCCGCGACGCAATGCGCGCAGGCCCGCCTGAGTCGCAAGCGGATGACTCGTCGCCACCATCTGCTTCCCCGCGATGGCGGGCATCCGCCGCCAACCGCTCGTGGCGGCGGCGCCTGGCCGAAAGAGCTCGTCGAGGTTCGGCACGCGACGAGCATTGCACGGTACGGTTCGGCCGTGCACCCGTTCGATGTCGAGGCGACGCGCAAGCAGCTGAGCGAGCAGGGCGGCGGCTACGAGGTCGTCCACACATCGCCCGGGCTCGAGATCGGCGTCTATGTGCTGGTCGCGCCCGAGCCGGATCGCCAGCAGCCGCACGAGCACGACGAGGTCTACATCGTGCTCGAAGGCAGCGGTGTGCTCGAGGTCGAGGGCGTGCAGACGCCACTCGAGGAAGGTGGCGCGCTGTTCGTCCCGGCCGGAGCCGACCACCGCTTCACCGCCTACGAGCACCTCGCCCTGCTCGTGATCTTCAACGGCGCCCACTCCGCCAGCTGAACGGCCCAGCGACTGCCCGCACGCTCCGCAGCCTTCCGAGGGCTACGTCTCGTCGCCGAAGTAGTCGTTGTCCACGCGCTTCACCGCGTATGTCTCGCGATCGCTCACGCCCACGTTGTGGTCGATCATCAGCGAGGCAAGGCGCTCGCCGTCCACCAGCACAACCCGCGGAGACACTCCGTCAGCGTACTCGCGGGCCTCGCTTGAGAAGGATGACGCCGTGAAGATGATTCCCTTGGACGCCCTAGCACCCTGTAGAGCGCCGACGAAGCCCTGAACGACGGGGCGTCCGACTGTCGCCTCCCACCTCTTCGCTTGGACGTAGACAACGTCGAGTCCCAGCCTGTCCTCCCGGATCACGCCGTCGATCCCAGCGTCGCCGCTTGCACCAGTCCGAAGCCGGGAATGCTCGGCGCCATCCCCATAGCCCATGGCGGTTAGCACGTCGAGCACGAGTTCTTCGAAAGCCGCTGGTGAGATTGCAGAAATCCGGTCCCTCAGATCGGCGACTAGCGCCAAGCGCAATTCCTGGTACGCAGCGTCAATACGCTCCTCCGGCGTTGCCGTCTCAGCGGACTCTGTCCCGAGCGCACTCTGACCGACACCTCCCTTCGTCTTCTTGGCGCCGCTCGCCTTCCTGAACTCCGCGAGCTCGGGAAACTCTGCGAGCACAGCAAGATCAACACGCTGTGGGTTCGCTTTCAGCACCTCACGGCCTCTTCCGGTGATCACGTACACCGAGCGCTGTGGCCTTGAAAGTAGTCCCACGCGATAGAGGTACGTCGCGGCCCATCCAATGCGATTGTCGAAGGTCTTTGCAAGCCCGCTTGGGAGCCTTTCAGCAAGCTCCTCTTCCGTGAGGCCGAACCTCACCGCCAGAACGGAACGAACGTCGGCAATGCGCCGCTCGCCTCCGGTTGCGTACTCCTCCAACAAGGGACGCATCAGGGTCTGAAAATCCGGAACGGCCATCGACGGACGTACTCTACGACGCGTGGCGCAGCCGACGATTGATCGGCACTTGCCCGTGGTCGCGTTCCCTCAGTGACACCACGCATGCCGACGTAGGATCGCGCGGTGACTCGGGACGCTGATGCTGTCGTCGTCGGTGCCGGGGTTACCGGAGTCGCTGCGCTTCGGGCGCTCGCGCTTGGCGGGCTGGACGCCGTCCTCCTCGAGCAGTTCGCGCTCGGGCACGATCGGGGCTCGAGTCACGGCGCGTCGCGGATCTTTCGGCTCGCCTACCCGGAGGCGCGGTACGTCCGGCTCGCGCAACGCGCACGCGAGGGCTGGCGCGCGCTCGAGGCCGAGGCCGGCGAGGAGCTGATCGCGCACACGGGGTCGCTCGACATCGGCTCGATCGCCCTCGACGTGGCCTCGGCGCTGGCTGAGTGTGGCGCGCCGTACGAGGTTCTCGATGGGCGAACAGCAGCGGCACGCTGGCCGATCTCGTTCGACCCCGACGAGGCGGCACTGTTCCAGCCGGACGGCGGGATGATGCGCGCGGATCGTGCTATCGCCACGTTGCTCGACGGAGCGCGCGCAGCCGGCGGCAAGACGCTCGAGCACACCACCGTGACCGGCCTCGCCGAGCACCCCGACGGCGTCACGCTCGAAACACAAGCCGGCGAGATCACGGCACGCGCCGCGGTCGTCGCGGCCGGCGCCTGGAGCAGAGACCTCCTCGCGCCGCTCGGCATCGAACTCCCAACCACACCGACGCGCGAGACGATCTCGTACTTCCGCCACGATCGCGCCGAAGAGCTGCCAACCGTGATCGACTACGCGCTCCTCCCCGCGAGCCACGACAGCGGAGATGGGCGCGCGTCGTATTCGCTCCCGGCGCCTGGGGTCGGGATCAAGGCCGGGCTGCATCGCGGTGGCTCCGCAACGGATCCCAATCTCCCCGGAGAGGTCGACGAAGCGCTTGTCGGGTGGACGGCCGAGTGGATCGCACGGCGCTATCCCCACGCAGACCCGCAGCCGCTCGCCAGCGAGACCTGTATTTACACGAACACGCCCGACCAGGACTTCGTCGTCGAGCGCTACGGCCGGATCGTCGTCGCGTCGGCCTGCAGCGGGCACGGGTTCAAGTTCGCGCCGGCGCTCGCCGAGACGATCGCAGGGCTCGTGGCAGAAGTCTCATAGGGGAATCCCCGGATCGGGGATCAGCAGAAGCGTCGGATTCGACGCTTTCCTCCGTCCGCGACGGTGCGACGGACAACCTCGGAAGGAGAAACCGATGAAGGCGCTCTTGGCGGCAGTCGCCATCGCAATCGCAGGTGCCCTAGCTCTCGTGGCGAGCATCGTTGCGGCGAACCGCACCACCACAGGCTCAGGAGTAACTGCGAATCACAGCAGCACGAGCGGAATGACCGTCGCAGCCGGCGCGACCGCGAAGGGCATTAGCTACGCGGGTACAACAGTCGATAATGCCGAGGCGCTCGCGAAGGCACGCACGCCGTACCCCGCAGAGCTGCCGCCCGTTCCCGCCGGGGACGTGGCGAAGGTGCACATGGTGTTGAAGGACGTGACGATCCAGATCGCGCCCGGCATCAAGTACACCGCGTGGGGCTTCCAGGGTGGAGCACCCGGCCCGATCGTCCATGTCCGCCAAGGGCAGAAAGTGCAGATGACGCTGACGAACAAGGGCGCGATCCCGCACTCGATCGACTTCCACGCGGCACGCATCGCGCCGAACAAGGCGTTCGTCGATGTCGACCCCGGCAAGTCGTTCACGTTCACCTTCACAGCGAACGACCCGGGCGTCTTCATGTACCACTGCGGCACCAAGCCGGTGCTCGCGCACATCGCGAACGGCATGTACGGCGCAATCGTCGTCGACCCGAAGACGCCGCTCCCGCCCGCCGCCAAGTCGTACGTGCTGGTCGCCAGCGAGTGGTACCTCAACGCTCCCGGCACCGGCAAGCCAGCGCAGTTGGACATGGACAAGGCGCGTTCGGTCATGGTCGACTGGGCGACGTTCAACGGCTACGCCCGGCAATACGTCGACCATCCGCTGACGGCGAACCCGGGCGATCTCGTCCGGTTCTACGTCGTCGACGCGGGCCCCAGCCTGACGACGGCGTTCCACATCGTCGGCACGCTCCTGAACAAGGCCTACCCCGACGGAGACATGACCCCGGGTCACGAGCTGACCAACATCCAGACGTTCGACGTGCCGGCCGGCGGCGGTGCGGTGTTCGAGGTGAAGATCGACCAGCCGGGCCTCTACCCCTTCGTCAGCCACTCGTTCGCGAGCGTCGACATGGGCCAGGTCGGCCTACTCAAGGTCGGGAACGTCGCCGGCACGATGTCGCATTGAACGATGTCGCATTGAGCCATTCCCAGGCCACCGATGGGATCGCGGGGGCGGCAGCAACGTCGCCCCCGCGGCTGTCGCTATTCCTCGAGGTAGCCGTTTGCGAGGGCGTAGCGGACGAGATCGGCGCGCGTGCTGAGGCCGAGTTTTCGCATGATGTGGGCGCGATGCGTCTCGGCCGTGCGCACCGAGATGAACAGCTCCTTCGCGATCTCCTGGTTCGTGTGCCCGAGCGCGAGCAGCCGCAGCACCTCGCGCTCACGGTCGGACAAAGGATCGTCGGCCGACTTCTTCGCCGCGTCGACCTCGGCCTGCGCTAGGCGCGCACCGAGCGACGGATGCACGTAGTGGTTGCCGGACGCCACCTCGCGGATCGCCTGCACGACCTCCACGTCGGCCGCCTCCTTCAGGAGGTAGCCGCTCGCGCCAACCGCGAACGCCTCGCGCACGTAGCTTGGGTCGTCCTGCATCGAGAGCACGAGAATCTTCGCTCCGCCCGACGCCTCGATCACCTCCGCCGCCGCCTCGATCCCGCTCCGGCCCGGCATCACGACATCGAGCAGCACGACATCGGGCTTCTCGAGCCGCGCGACCCGAACTCCCTCATCCGCGTTGCCGGCTTCACCGACGACTTCGAGATCGTCCTCGCGCTCCAGCACGAGCCGGAGCCCCGAGCGCACAACCGCGTGGTCGTCGACGATGAGGACGCGGATGCTCACGTCAGCGGGAGCTCCGCGACGAGCGTCGTGCCGTGCCCGTTCGGTTGGCCGGACGACTCGACGACCAGGCGCCCGTCGAGCAGTTGGACGCGCTCGCGCATCCCGACCAGGCCGATCCCCTGCGTCGCCGCAGCCGGGTCGAAACCCCGCCCGTCATCCTCGACAATCACCGTCACGCGCCCATTCTTCCTTCTGAGCACGACGCTTGCGTGGCGTGCCTCGGAATGCTTCACCGCATTCGTGAGCGCCTCTTGGACAATTCGGTACACGGCAGTCTCGACCGGAGGCGGCAGTCGCTCGTTGCCGAGAGCCGATTCGACCTGAACATCGAGACCGGTTCTCTCCTCGACGGTCGCAGCCAGGCGCTCGAGCGCGGGTTGCAAGCCGAAGTCGTCGAGCGCGGCGGGGCGCAGCTCGACCGCGAGCCGACGGACACTTTGCAGCGTGTCGACGAGCTGCTCGCGAACCATCGCGACGGCACTGGTGCGCTCCTCGGCCGTTTCCGCATCGTCGATCGCACGCAGCGTCAGCAGGATCGACGTGAGCGACTGACCGGTCTCGTCGTGGAGCTCTCGCGCGAGTCGACTGCGCTCCAGCTCCTGCGCGGCAACTGCCCTGCGGAGCGCGTCACGTTCCACACGGCGCGACGCATCGACGGCGACCGCGGCCCGCTTCGCGTAGTCCTCGGCAAGCTGCAGATCGTCGGGGCCGAAGCGCTCCTCGGCGTCGATGCGGCCGGCGGCGACAATCACACCAAGCGCGCGATCGCCCGCGACAAGCGGAACGACGAGCCCGGCCTTCGCACCGACCTTCGCGACAAGCCCTTCGTCGGCGACCCCGAGCTCATGGTCGATCTCGACGATCTCGCTGCGTCGTGTGACAAGCACGCGAGCGGCGCGGCCGAGAACGTCGAGTGTCTCCCCGACGAGCGCACCATCGCTCGACGCGGCGACCTCGAGCGGGCCGGCATCGGAGGGAAGCGCGACCGCGACGACCCGCGCGCCCAGCAGCTCGCGCAGGTCGCGCGCGACGAGATCGAGCAGACGCGGCAACTCGACCTCGCCCGCCAACGCCGTGGCAATCTCGTTCAGGGATTCGAGCTGACGCGAGCGGCGCGTCGCCGCTTCGTAGAGCCGCGCGTTTGCAATCGCAACCGCAGCCTGCGCCGCGAGCAGCGAGACGACCTCCTCGTCGCCCTCGGTGAAGTCGCCGCCACCGGCCTTCTCGGCGAGATAGAGGTTGCCGTACGCAACGCCGCGCAGCAGAACCGGGACGCCGAGGAACGTGTGCATCGGCGGATGGTTCGGCGGCATGCCAACAGAGCGAGGGTCTGCCGCGAGGTCGTGCAGCCGTACCGACCGCGCATCGCGAACGAGGACGCCAAGGACTCCGCGGCCACGCGGCAGCGCGCCGATCGCGGCACGCTCCTCATCGCCGATTCCGTGTGTGATGAACTGCTCGAGCTCGGTTCGCTCCGCATTAAGAACCCCGAGCGCCGAGTAACGGGCGCCGGTCAGCTCGGCCGCGGTGGAGACGAGCAGCGTCAGCAGCACCTCCAAGTCGAGCTCGGAGCTGAGCGCGATCCCGGCCTCGATCAGTGCCCGCTCGCGCCGGGCCGGATCATGAGCCGAATCAACCATCGCGCGATCCTCCCACGTCTCGCCGCCGCCAGGTAGGCACACTCCAGCCATGCCTCCAAAACAGCGCCCCAACCGCGTCCCGTCGCCCGGCCAGAGCCGACGCCCAAGCAGAAGCGTGCTTCTTGCCCTCGTCGCCGCCGCTGTCATCGTTGCGGTCGGCGCGATCGCGCTCAGCTTGACGGTCGGCCGTGGCAAGAAGACGCCGACGAACGCATCGACAGGGCCAGCGCCGACGATCGCGGCAAGCAGCCTCGGCGTCGTCGACGGTATCCCACAACACGGCCTCGTGCTCGGAAGCCCAAAGGCGAAGGTCACGCTCACCGAGTACATCGATACGTCATGCCCCGTCTGCAAGGACTACGCACTGACGACGTTTCCGTCGATCGTCAAGACGTACGTCCGTCCCGGCAAGGTGAAGATCGAGTCCCGCGTAGTCGCCTTCGTCGACCCCCCCAGATCGAAGCTCGGCAGGCAACTGCTCCTTGCCGCAGCTCGCCAGAACAAAGCGTGGCAGCTCTCCGAGGTCCTGTACCAAAATCAGGGTCAAGAAGGGACGGCGTGGCTTACCGACTCCTACGCGCGCAAGCTGGCCGCCAAGGTTCCGGACCTGGACGTCGAGAAGTTGTTCACCGACGCAGCCAGCGCCTCCGTCCAAGACGAGGCGACGACGACGGACTCACAGGCTCAGGCCGACGGCGTGCGCGCGACACCGACCTTCCTGCTGACGACGCGGGACGGCGTACGTCACATGCTCGGAGCCGGCAACCCCGGATTCCCCGCGTTCGCCAAGGTGCTCGACCGAGCACTGAAGGAGTGACCGACCGCGCACTCCGCCTCACGATTGCGGTCGTCGCAGTGGCCGGTGTCGCCGTGTCCGCGTATCTCACGTGGGTGCATTACCACCCGGCCGCGCTCGTGTGCACCGTCGGCGGCGGCTGCGAGACCGTTCAGCAGTCGCGCTACGCAGTTCTGCTCGGAGTTCCAGTCGCGCTCTACGGGTTGGTCGCCTGGATTGCCGTGCTCGCACTTGTTGCGTGGGATTCCGAGCTGGCGCGGGCGCTCGTCGCGGCAATCGCAGTCTCGGCGCTCGGCTTCGCCGCGTACCTCGTGATCCTGCAGCTGACCGTGATCCACGCCGCCTGCGTGTGGTGCATGGCGAACGACATCGGCCTGGTGCCCGCGCTCGCGGTACTCGCCGGGCTCAGGATTCTCCGCCCGACGGAAACCTAGGTCATCGGGACTTGCAGGAGGAGCTTCGACTGAACTCGGTCGAGGATCTCCTCCAGGGTGTCGCCGGTGGCGGTGATGCCGTGGTTGCGCAGGCCGATCACGGCGTGCGAGGGATCGGGCTCCTTGGCGATCAGCTCGGCGACCGACTCGGCGAGCTCCTGCGTGCCGCACGGATAGTTCACATCGGTGGCGGCGATGCCGTCCATCCAGGCGTGCACATGCAGGATCGCGCCGACATCGGGATGCTCCTGGTAGATCATCCAGTGCTCGATCGCGTCGACCGACACGCGGCGCGGCTCGATTCCCGGCGGCACGCTGAGGACGATCTTCGCGTTCGGCTCGTCGTAGCCGACGACGAGCAGGATGTCGCGGCCGGGGATCTCGAGATCGGTCTTGTCGACGCCGCTCGCGCTCATCCAGAACCGTGTCGCGTCCTTGCGCGCCGAGAGGTTGCCGTACGAGAGACCACCCACGGAGTAGAGACGCATCACGTGTCGTAAGTCGCGCTCGTTCAGAAACTCGTGGATCGGGAACGGCGCGGGGAGAAGATCTAGCTCGCCCATCCGCTTGCCGGCGGCGCCGATATCGGCCGTGATCTCGTCGCCATCCCATAGTTCCGGCTCCAGATCGGGCAGCCACTCGTTGGCGATCACGAGCTTCGACGTGGCGAGCGGCGCGAGCCGCGCGTAGATCTCCTTCGGATCGTCGGAGACTTTGTAGGTGCCGCGCTCCATGGTCGTGAACCACACGCCCTCGCCCGGCACGCGCAGCAGAACGACGTTCGCGAGCGTGCGGACGAGCATCGGGTAGCTCGCCTTCAGGACATCGTCGGGTACCTCGGCGAGCTCGTAGAAACTGGCGGAATACGTGCCGCGCGACTTGCGTCGGAACGCCTTCGGATTCTCGAAGTCTGTGATGTTGAGGACGAAGTCGGCGTCGTCAACGGAATCAACACGTGCGAAGCCGGCTACCTCGAACTCGGTCGCGACCGTCTCGACCAGATGGTCGAGCCCCGGTGAGGTCGCAGTTCCGGTGACGGCGTAACGGCGCATCGCATTCAGTCTAACCCCGGAATAGGTCGCGCTCGCGCGGCATGACGAGATCGGCGCCCGAGCCTTCGCCTGCGGCGTCTACACCGCGCACGATCGCAGCGGGGATTCCCGAGGTCTTGCCCATGACGAGCTCGGCTGCGCCGGCGATCTCGTCGGCGACAGCGATCTGCGTCGAGCGAAGCTCGTAGCCGGTGAAGTCGCGCGCGCCGCGCAGGTCACGCAACGCCTCGAGACCCGCGACGCCGAGCGCGACGTCCGTCGTGCCTTGCCGCCACGCCCGGCCGAACGAGTCGCTCACGATCACGCCGGGCGCGACGCCCGTCAGCTCGCGAAGCCGCTCGCGAAGCCTTGTTGCGGACGCATCCGGATCAAGCGGCAGCAGGACGAGCGTGTCGGGGCCTTTTGCATTCGATCCGTCGACGCCGGCCGACGCGCAGACGAATCCGTGGTGCGTCTCGGAGATCACAAGCGGTGGGCGCGAGCGAATGACGGTCCGCGACTCGCGCAGGATGACCTCGACGTGGCGCGGATCGCCATCGGGCCCGGCGAGCTCGCGCGCGCGATCGCTCGGCTCGATCTCGCTGAGGTGGACGATGCGACCTTCGACCTTCGACACTGCTTTCTGCGCGACGACGACGATGTCCCCGGGCTCGAGGCCTCCCGCACGCCCAACCGCCCCAGCGAGGAGTGCCGCGAGATCGTCTCCCTCCGAAAGCTCCGGCAGACCTTGCAGCCCGATCACGCGAACGTCGGCGCTCAAGACACGCCTGTGATGCGCAGGCCCGCGTGGGCTCGGTAGCGCTTGTTCACGTTCACGATCACCGCGGTCATGCCCTCGAGCGAGCGAGCGCTTGCGAGTGGACCGGCGTCGATCGCGCGCCCGCTCGTCACGCGGCCGGCGAGCTCGAGCACCAGCGCCTTTGCATCCGCGTCGTCGCCGCAGACGAGCGTGTCCTCGTCCGGCGCCTCGTCACCCCCAAGATTGGCCGCCGCGAGCGAATGCAGACCGGCAATCACCGGCGCGTCGAGCTCGGCCTGGATGCGCTCGGCGATCGAGGTCGCCTCGGGCGTTGGGAGCACACCTGCGGGCGTGAATCTGAGCTCGGCCGCGACCGAGAGCACCGGTGTCGTGCCGATCGCCTCGCGCAGCTCGCGCGCGGTTTCGAGTGCGGCGTCTGCCTTTGTCGCGAGCACGACGAGTTCGGCTGCGCCTGCTGCGTCGGCGTTTGTTGCTCCTTCGGCGCCGATCTCGGCCGCGGTTGCGCGTGCGCGCTCGGCGTCGCGCGAGCCGACGACAACGTCGTAGCCCGCCGTCACGAGCCGCTTCGCGAGCGCGGTGCCGAAGCTGCCGGTACCGCCAATCACGGCGACCTTCACGCGGCCGCCTCCAACGCCTTCTCGGCAAGCCGTCGCGCCGCGGCGAGGTCGGACATCAGCGTCGCCGTGACCGTCGTTGGCACACCGGCGTCGGCGGGAGCGTCGGACCCGTCGATCACGAGCGCGTCAATCAGCTCCTCGTAGCATCCCGCGACGTGGCGTGGTTCCGTGCCGCCGGCCATACGGGAGAGCATACGGTCGGCCGGGCCCTTGACCGCGCGGCCGCCGATGAGTGGGCTGACCGCGACGCAGCGCACGCGCCTCTGCTCGAGGGCAGCGCGTAGTGCCGGGACGGCGGCGATCGGCTGAATCGAGACATAAGGGTTGCTCGGCGCGATGAGGATCGCGTCCGCGGCCGCGAGCGCTTCGAGGACGCCCGACGCCGGCGCCGCCTCGCTCGCACCGTCAAACCTGACCGCGTCAACCGGGTCGCGGTGACCGCGCCCGACGAACCACTCCTGAAAGCCGAACGTCCCGGACGGAGTCACGATCTGCGTGCGCAGCCTGTCGTCCGTCGCCGGAACGATGCGGGTCGCGAGTCCTGCAACCGTCGCCAGCTGCGCGGTCACGTCCGACAGCGATCGGCCCGCGCGCAGCGCTTGCGTCCGCACGAGATGCAGCCCGAGGTCGAGGTCGCCGAGCCGGAACCAGTCCTCCCCGCCCCAGCCGCTCGCCGCCGCGAGCGCGTTCCAGGTCTCGCCCGCGCGACCCCAGCCGCGCTCCTCGTCGTTCAGATCGGCAAGCGCATAGAGCACCGAATCGAGATCGGGCGAGACGTGTAGCCCGAGCACCTCGACGTCGTCCCCGACGTTGCCGATCACGGTCAGCTCGCCAGGCGCGAGCGCCGCCTGAACTCCGCGCGCGAACCGCGCGCCGCCGACGCCGCCGGAAAGCAGAACGACGTTCACGCGCGAACGGCGAGCAGTGTTCGCGTACGTCGACCCGCGCGGAGCGAGATTCGTTCAAAGTCCTCGACCGAGTCAACATCGTCTTCGAGCTCGGGGATCTCGGCGGTGGTGAACGGCGCATGCGCGCGGAACCGAGCGGCGCTGCCCGGCCCGTAGAGCGGCGCGAACAGCGCAGGATCGGGGAGCGAGAGCGCGTTCGTCGTCCCGTCGGCCGACTCGACGAGCGCGAGTCCCGTTGCCGCGAGCCTACGGAGCGCCGCCGGCGTCGCAAGCGGCAGGTCGGCGTTGACGACAAGCGCGTGGCCGTCGACCGCTGCGAGCGCGGCTGCAACCGCCGCGCCCTGCCCGCCGCCAGGGTCGGCGAAAGCCTCAGCGCCGGGTGGCACGACGGAC
Organism: Actinomycetes bacterium; assembly: GCA_025358355.1. Taxonomy (GTDB): domain Bacteria; phylum Actinomycetota; class Thermoleophilia; order Gaiellales; family Gaiellaceae; genus Gaiella. Next base: position 14,816 of record JANYJX010000056.1, read on the forward strand.
GGGTCGTCGGTAACGACGAGCACGCACCCGAGCGGCAGAGCCGCGTCGACAACGTCACCGAGCATCGCGAGCGCAACAGCCGCCCGAAGCTCACCAGGTAGCCGCCGCTTGGCGTCACCGCGGTAGGGGATCACGATCGTGAGCACGCTGCGCAGCGTACGCGGCGAGCGGTTGCTCCCGACTCAGGCGGCGTTTGAGGATGCGCCTGGACCGGACGTGACCCAGTCGTCCAGCTCGAACCAGTGCGTCGCGCGCAACGCGGCTCCGACTTCGGCATCGGTGTGAGCCTGGTTGAAGACGTGGTGATCGGGGTCGCAGCAGATCTCGACTTCGCCCAGCGAGACGTGCGAGATCGCGGTCAACACATCCACTGGGAGCTGTGCCTCTGCGACCGTGAAGTGCTTGAACTGGAGCTCCGGCGCGCGCTCCATCAGATCGGGCCAATCGGGGCAGGTCCTGTAGCTCATCGGTCGTCTGAGTTCGCGCCTGCGCTCCACGTTCCTTTGAGGTCGACGAGCCCGCGCTGCTCCCCGTCGGGATAGACGACGAACTCGAGAGTGTCGTCGAGTCCGTCCAGCAGCCGATCGCCAGCGGCGTCGGTCAGGCCGAGTTGCAGGCGAAAACGGCCGAACGCCAGCGGCAAAGAGGGAACGTCCAGCTGCGCAACGAGGCGACCCGCACTGGCTGGCCAGCCGAGTGCGCCGGTCTCGACGAGGTCGGATGCGATGAGCATGCCTCCGTCGTCGCGCAGCTCGAGCTGGAGCAGCGGCGCGTCAACCGGCGCAGCCGCCTCGAGCTCGACTGCGAGCGTCAGCGGCTCGCCTGCGAGGAACTGCTCGCGCTCGTCGCCCTCTACGCCGAGCAGCCGCGCCGAGACGATCGACGCTTCGCCCGTGCCTGCTGCCCGTGACCCGGCGGCGCCGATGTCGACCGAAAGCGAGCTCCGGTAGCGAACGATCGTCTCGTGCGTCGGGCCGTCGAACGCGACGACACCGTGCTCCAGCAACACCGCTCGCTCGCACAGCCGTTCGACCGCAACCGCATCGTGCGAGACAAAGACGATCGTGCCGCCACGCTGCTTGAATTCGAAGATCCGGCCGAAGCACTTGCGCTGGAACGCTTCGTCGCCAACGGCGAACACCTCGTCGAGCAGCAGGATATCGGCATCGAGAAACGCCGCGATCGCGAAGCCGAGCCGCATGTACATCCCGGAGGAGTACGTGCGCACGGGCCGATCGATAGCGTGCTCCAGCTCGGCGAACGCGACGATCTCGTCGAACCGCTCCTTGATCTGGCGCCGCGGCAGCCCCTGGATCGATCCGTTCAGGAAGACGTTCTCGCGCCCGCTGAAGTCCGGGTGGAAGCCGGCGCCGAGCTCGAGTAGCGAGCCGATCCGCCCCGTCGCCGCGACTCGGCCGGAGCTTGGCTTGATGATCCCCGCCGCGATCCTGAGAAGAGTGGACTTGCCCGAGCCGTTGCGGCCGACGAGGCCGACCGCTTCGCCCGGCGCTATGGCAAGCGAAACGTGGCTGAGCGCGATGACCTCCTGCGCCTCGGTGCGGCCTCGCCCGACGAACAGATCCTTGAGCGTCCCTGCCTCACGACCGTGAATCCGGAAGCAGCGGGAGACGTCCTCGACGGTGACCGCGCCGGGTGTCACTCGAGGTCCTTTCCCATCAGGATGGCGCTCTCCTCGTAGCCGAGCGATCTGTAGAGACCGCGGGCCACGTCGTTCCGTCCGAAGACGTTGAGCTCGAGGCGCGCGCCCCCAAACATCCGCGTCTCCTGCTCTGCAAGTCGCATGGCTTCGCGGCCGAGCCCGCGGCCGCGGTGTTCCTCGTCGATCCAGACGTCGTAAACCCAGACCACCTTGCGCCCGTGGCTATCTCGTTCCGCGAGCCAGAGGAAGCCGATGCCGAAACCGTCCTTCTCGACCGCGTAGATGTGGTGCTCCGGCCCGGGCCGGCCGTCGGGCCAAAGCGCCTCGAAGTCGCGGCGCGCCTTCTCGGCCGCAAGCTCGTGCGGGACGCCACCATGGAGCTCGATGCTCTGGACGTAGCGCGCCATGCTGACCTCCCCGAAGGCGGGAAGCTCGTCGTCGCGCAGCTTCCGCAGGAGGACGTTCATGCCGTCACGGCTGGCCGCAGCTGGCGGCGCACGATCCCGGCGAGTACCTCGACGAACTCCGGATCGGCGTTCGGCATCTCGATCCGCTCGAGGTGCATCCCGAGCTCGGCCGCGCGCTCCTTCGCCTCGTAATCGATGTCCCAGCGGATCTCGAGATGATCGGAAACGAAGCCGACCGGGCAGACGAGCACATTGTCGACCCCTTGCTCACGCAGAGCTTCGAGGTGGTCGAGGATGTCCGGCCCGAGCCACGGCTCGCCGGTTGGCGACTCGCTCTGGAACGAGAACGACCACTCATCGATGTGGGCTCTCTTGGCGACGAGGCGGGCAGTTTCCAGCAGCTCGTCGCGGTACGGGTCGCCCTCGTCGATGATCCGCGCCGGCAGCGAATGGGCGGTGAAGACGACATGCGCCGCTGTGCCGCGAACCCGATCGGCAAGCACGCCGATGAAGCCTGCGTCCGCGCCCCAGCGCTCGACGAAGCGCGATTCGACCCGGCCGGCCACCGCGTCGTCGAACAGCCGCCGGTACTTCGCGATCGAGAGCGACGACCAGTGCGGCGCGAGGACGATGCCGACGAGAAGGTCGTGGCTGGCCGCGATCGCGGCGTCGACCGCGTCGGCGATGCGCGGCGTCCAATGGCGCATGCCGGTGTAGACCGGCAGGTCGAGCGCCGCGGCGAGGGCCGCGTGCGTCTGTTCGGTCACCGCATTCAACGGCGATGGGCCGTCGCTCTCGGCGATCCCGAGCGCGCGGTAGCGGGCGACGAGATCGGCGAGGAGCTCCGGCGCGATCGGCCGGCCACCGCGAATGTCCGAGTAGTACGCCGGCACGTCGGAGAGGCGATCCGGCGAGCCATACGCCATCAGGATCACGGCCGGGCCTATTCCCCGCTCCAGCGCCGGCCAAGCCGGCGCCTCCGCTCCTTGTGAGACTCCGTCGAGCCTACGTCTCACGCGGCGACCTCCGCAGCCGTTGTCTCGCGCACGAAGCCGACCAGGCGCGTCAGCGTGTCGGGATCGGTCGGCGGTAGCACGCCGTGGCCGAGGTTGAAGATGTGGCCCGGTCGCCCGGCGGCGCGACGGAGGACGTCTGTTGCCTCGCGCTCGACAACGTCCCAAGGGCAGAGCAGCGTCGCCGGGTCGAGGTTTCCCTGGATCGCCCGGTCGGGAACCTGCGCCCAGCCGGTGTCGAGCGAGACGCGCCAGTCGAGGCCGATCCCGTCGCCGCCGGCCACAGCAATGTCCGGAAGCAAGTGGGACGCACCAGTGCCGAAGTGGATCGTCGGCACGGGCGAGGCGGCGAGGATCCGGGCCGAGAACGGTGCGACATGGCGGCGGTACTGCTCCGCCGAGAGGACACCGACCCACGAGTCGAAGAGCTGGATCGCGTCGGCGCCGGCACGCGCCTTCGCGGCGATGTAAGCGGCGAAGGTCGCGGTGAGCTTCTCGAGCAGCGCCGCCCAGATCTCGGGCTCGGCGAGCATCATGCGTTTCGTCAGCGGCAGCTCGCGGCTGGGTCCTCCCTCGACGAGATAGCCCGCCACGGTGAACGGCCCGCCGCAGAAGCCGACGACGGCTTTCTCGTCGGCGAGCTCCGCGCGAACAAGCCGTACGGCTTCGAGTACCGGCGCGAACGCCTCCTCGGGATCGGGCACGCGAAGCCGCTCGACATCGGCAAGCGTGCGAATCGGGCTCGCGATCACGGGGCCAACGCCCTCGACAAGCTCGACGTCAATGCCCATCCCGAGCACCGGGGTCATGATGTCGGCGAAGAGGACGGCGGCATCGACATCGTGGCGTCGAACCGGCTGCAGCGTCACCTCGGCGCACAGCTCCGGCGTGCCGGCCAGGTCGAAGAAGGAATGGCGCTCGCGCAGCGCGCGGTACTCGGGCAACGAGCGACCGGCCTGGCGCATGAACCAGACGGGCGTGCGCTCGACCGGCTCCCGCCGCAGCGCACGCACCAGAAGTGGAACAGCGCAGGGTGGCTCAGTCACAGCTAGAGGGTAGCCCGTCGTAGACTCGGCGCCGTGGAACGCGTCGGCGAGCACTCGCTGAAGGCTGGCCCGCTCGCGGTGCGCTGGTTGGCGCACGAGGTCGAGCCGCCGCGGGCTGGGGTCACGGGTCGGGCTCGTGTTGTCCTCGAGAACGCCGGCTCCGCAACGTGGCGCCAAAGGGGGAAGACCGGCGTGCGGCTCGCGTATCACTGGCTCGATCCGCTTGGCAATGCGATTGTCTGGGACGGCCTGCGGACTCCCTTTGCGGGGCCGGTCGCGCCCGGCGACACAGTCGACATCGAGATTCCAGTGGCGGCGCCGCGCCCTCCAGGCGGCTACGTCCTCTCGCTCGACCTGGTCGAGGAGTACCGCTTCTGGTTCGCCGAGGTTGGCGCCGCGACGCTTGATGTCCCGGTCGAAGTCGGATCGCGGATCGCGGAGCGGCGTCTTCGCGTGGTCGTCGTCGGAGGCGCCGATGCCGAGACCTCGGCGGCTTTGGAGGCGCAGGAGGAGGCGGTTGTCGAAGACAAGGCCGTTGCGGTCGCGTACCTCTGCGCAGGGGCCGTTCCGGCGCCGGACTGGTCGCGGCTATTGCTCGACGCTCACGCTGAGGGCTGGGCGGCGGTTGGTGGGGCCATTGAGCCCACTTCGCGCACGGATCGGGCGCGACTTGCGGCTTGGGCGGGCGGAGGCGGGCGGAATCCGCGACTCGGCTCGCCACTCCTGTTCCCGTCGCTCTTGGACGCCATCGCGCCGGGCGAGCACGACGGCCTGCCGGCCTACACGGGCGCCGATGGGCTGTTCGAGGGACGGGCCGTCGTCAGACTTCGACCGCGATCCGATCGTCGACCCGCGTGAAGACAAAGGCGCCAAGCGCAAGCGCGAGAACAGCGGCGACGACGAGATAGATCGTGTCGGCCGCGCGCGGCGCGTGTCCGAAGAAGAGCGGTGCGCGCAACGCCTCGATCGCCGGCGTCAGCGGATTGCCCCAGTGGATCAGGCGCGCGAACCACGGGTGGGTCGTCGCGCCGGGAATCCTGTCGAGCGAATAGAGCACCGGCGTGAGGAAGAACCACGGGAGGAGCAGCGCGGCAATCAGGTGCTCGATGTCGCGGAAGACCGCGTTCGCGGCGGCGACCGCGAGCGCGATTCCGGCGACGAGCAAGACGACGAGCACCGCGAGTGGCGGCGCGAGCCACACCGTGTCGCGGGCCGCCGGCACGTAGATGAGGGACAGCACCATCACGATCGCGAGCATCACGACGAACGAGACGAGTTGTGTCGCGACGTTCGCGAGCGGCACGAGCTGCCGCGGGAAACGCACTTTCCGGATCAGGTTCGCGTTCTCCAACAGGCTGCGCGAGGCCGCCTGGAGCGAAGTCGCAAAAAACACCCACGCGGGCAGGCCGCAGAGCAGGAAGAGCCAGTAGTGCGGCAGATCGGACGCGCCGCGCGCTTTCAAGAGCACTGAGAAGACGAGCAAGTAGACGAGCATCAGCATCACCGGGTTCGCGAGTGACCAGGCGAGGCCGAGCACGGAGCCCTTGTACTTCGCCCGCAGATCGCGGCGGAAGAGGCTGGCGAACAGCTCGCGGTAGCGGAAGAGGTCGGTGTAGACGCCCACTGGCTGGCTGCAGCTTAGAGCGGGCGGCCGACCTTGCTGCGGCGACTGGGCGAACGTCTACCCTTCCCGGGACGTGAGCGCGGCCATCGCGATCGTTGCTCTGCCCATCTCGTACCTCACACTCCGGGCGCTTCTTTGCTCCTCGGTGGGCGGCCGGTTGGTGGCGGTTCCGTCTGGCGAGAGGTGGCACGACCGGACGACCCCGATCTTCGGCGGGATCGGGATCTTTGCCGGGTTCGCCCTCGCCACCGCTCTAGCCGTTGCAGTCAACGCAGTCGCGGGACGCGGCGAACTGTGGGGAATCGTCGGCGGCTGCGCCCTCCTCTTCGCCGCCGGGCTAATCGACGATGTCCGCCACCTGAGCCCGCTCGCGAAGCTCGGCGCGCAGTTCGGCGCAGCCGGCATCGTCATCGCCAGCGGCCTGCGGGTAGAAGTGATCGGGAACGATGTGCTGGCCACGATTGTCGCGCTCGTCTGGCTCGTCGGGATCGCGAACGCGTTCAACCTACTCGACAACATGGACGGGCTCGCCGCGTCGCTCGCAACCATCGCGTGCGCCTACTTCGCTGTCGACGCAGCGACGGAGCACCCGAATCGCGCGGTGCTGGTCCTCTCGCTTGCGCTCGGCTCAGCATGCCTCGGGTTCCTACCACTGAACCTGCGCCCCGGCGGCGAGGCGATCGTTTTCATGGGCGACTCCGGCAGCCAGGTACTCGGCTTCGCGCTCGCATCGTTCGCGCTCTCGTCGAGCTGGAAAGTCGCCGGGACGACGCTTGCGACGACGCTACTCCCGCTGCTCGTGCTCGCTGTCCCGATCCTCGACACGACGCTCGTCACCGTCGTCCGCCTACTCGAGCGGCGGCCGGTTTCGCAAGGCGGGAAGGACCACACGTCGCATCGACTCGTCTACTACGGCCTTTCGCAGACACAAGCGGTCGGGCTGCTCGCGTTGCTCGGCCTCGCGCTCGGCGCAACCGGCCTCGCCTACAACGTGCTCGGCGACCCGCGCGTCACCGTGATCGGCGTGCTGATCACGGTCGTGCTGCTCGTCCAGTTCGCAAGCTTCCTCACCGACCTCGAGGAACGCGCACGGCGCGGTGGCGGCGAGAGCGTGCCGTCGGTGCTCCGCGCGCTCTGGCAGCCGCGACGCCTGCTCGAAGTGCTCGTCGACTTCGGCCTGATGTGTGTCTCGTTCCTCGTTGCCTACGCGCTACTGCAGAACGGGCTCGGCGGGCCTGGCGAGCGCGGCGTGTTCCTGCAAGCGCTGCCGATTCTCCTTACCGCGCGCTACGTGAGCTTCGTCGCGGCCGGCCTGTACCGGCGGATCTGGCGCTTCGCTAGCGTGCACGACCTGCTCGCGATCGTCGTCGCGTGCGTCGCGTCCGGGCTGTTTGCACTCGCCGTCGTGCCGATTCTTTGGCCGCTCGGCGACTTCGACTGGAAGATCTTCCCGCTGGATGCCGTCCTCTGCTCGGTGCTCGTCGCGAGCTCGCGCCTCGTACTGCGTCTTCAACCTCACGCCAGCGCGCTCCGCGACAGAGCCGGGCAGAAGCGCGTGCTTGTCGTCGGCGCCGGCCGGTTCGGGCGCAGCCTCGCCCGCGAGCTGCGCGAGGATGGACAGGTGCGCGTGGTGGGCTTCCTCGACGACAACCCCGACGTGCGTCGGCGCCGCGTTCGCGGAGTCGTAGTGCTCGGCGCGCTGGACGAGATCGGTGCCGCGCTCGAATCCGCGCATCCCGACGAGGTGCTGATCACGATCCCGGGCGCCGAACGCCTGGCTGGGATCACCGCCGCTTGTGCGACCGCGGGGATCCCCTGCCGTCTCGTGCAACGACGAACCGAGATCGCATGATCAAGCGGCTGCGCGCCCGGCTCAAGCCGGAGATCATGGTGCCGCTGTTCGCGGCGTATTTCGCGTTCGCCGCGTACTACGTGTGGCAGGCCTGGCGGCGCGAGACGCCGGCGATCTTCACCGACGAGCTCGAGTTCACGCAGATCTCGCGCGCGATCGCCCACACCGGCAGCCCGGCGCGCCGCGAGGAGGCGTACCACTTCACGAGCCTCTACCCGTACTTCACGGCACCCGCGTGGTGGCTGCACGGGACGCAGCAGGCGTTCGACACGGTCAAGTACATGGGTGTCCTCGCGATGACCGCGACGATCTTCCCGGCCTACGCACTCGGACGCTTCGTGCTCTCGCGGAACTGGGCGATCGCCGCGGCGGTCGGCGCGATCGCCGCACCGGCGCTCTCGTACTCGCCGATCCTGACCGAGGAGTCGCTCGCCTACCCACTCTCGACGCTGGCGCTTTGGGCGATCGTCCGCGCGACGTTGCGGACCGGCCGGTGGAGGATCGCGCTCGCCTTTGCGATCTGTGTCGTAGCAGCGGCCGCACGGTCGGAGCTCGTTGTGACGCTCGCGGTGCTGATCGGCTCGCTCGGCGTTGTTGCTTGGCGGCGCGATCGGCTGCGCAGTTGGCGCGCGACCTGGAACCGTTGGGACAAGATCGGCGCGGCAACACTCGCGCTCGGCGTCGTGATCGTGTTCGACTCCTTCATGAGCCATCGCTCGTTCGAGTGGTACGTGATCACCGCGAAATACAAAGCGCGCCTGTGGCAGTACGGGACGTGGTCGGCCGGCTCGCTCGCGATCGGTGTCGGCGTGCTGCCGCTGATCGGCTTGCTGGTCGTGCTCGTGCAGCGACGC
>JANYJX010000060.1 GCA_025358355.1 Actinomycetes bacterium
GCGAGGAGTCGCTCCGCCGCCGCGGCGAGATCCTCGCGCGCGACCGCGCGCCCCCACGCATATGCGCGCGTGCGCCCATCCGGGAAGACCCGGCGCGCCAGCACCATCCCGACCTCGCCCGCCGGACGAACCTCCTCGATCGCCGCCAACTCATCCTCGCCAGCAAGCGCCTCGGGAACGTCGAACTCCGCTTCGACATACGCCTCGGCTCCGGCCGGGCCAACCGCCGCAGCGTCGCCGCGAGAACCAAGCAACAGCCCGATCGCCTGCGCAAAGATCGTCTTGCCCGCGCCCGTCTCGCCGGTGAGAACGTTCAGGCCAGGCGCGAATTCGAGTTCCGCCTCGCGGATCAGAACGAGGTTCTCGATGCGCAGCCTACGAAGCAAAGCTCTGCCTGTAGCGCCGCACGAAGGTCGCTTCGGGCAACGTCGCAAGCAGCGACTGTCCGGCGCCGAGCCTGATCGTGACCTGGCCGTCGCGCGGGCCTGCATCCGCGACGTGATGCCCGTCAATGAGAACGGCGACCGGAACCGTAGGAGTGCGATTCGAGACGACAAGATCGCGCCCGCGCGGCACCACAAGCGGGCGCGCGTGCAGCGAATGCGGCGCGACAAAGGTGATCGCCATCGCGTCGATCCCCCACACGAGTACCGGCCCGCCGTTCGACAGGTTGTAGGCCGTCGAGCCGGACGGCGTCGAGCAGATCACGCCGTCACAGGGCTGCGTGCCGAGATCCTCGCCACCGATCGCCCACTCCAGCTCGACCATGCGGCCGAGCGCACCGCTCGTGACCACCGCGTCGTTGACCGCAACATACCGCGTGCCGCCCGTCTCGACCTCGAGCGTGGGCAGCTCCACGACGACGTAGTCGCCGGCAAACACCCGCGTAAGACCGGTCTCCAGCTCGTCTCGCGTCATCGAGCTGAGGAACCCGACACGGCCGAAGTTGACGCCGATCACCGGCACCGGAGCGCCGAGGAACCGCGTGAGTGCCCGCAGCATCGTGCCGTCACCGCCGAGCACGATGGCAATGTCGATCCCCTCGCTCTCTGTCCCGTCGGAGACGATCTCGACGCCGGCGCGTGTTGCAACCTCGCGCACGCGCTCGAGCGCCTCGCCGATCACCTCCGCCCGGCCGTGCGTGACGACGGCGGCCCGGCGAACCGGCCTAGCGGATGGCGTCGTCGATCCAGCGGTCGAGGTCATCGGCGGGTTTCGCAGTCGAGTTCTGAACGAGGTGGAGGAACGTCTCCCGGTTTCCCTTCGGCCCGGGGAGCCCAGAGTCTACGACGCCGACCACCTCCCCACCCCACGCCGCAGCCGCTTCGGCGACTCCCTTCACCGTCGCGCGGCGAACCTCCGGATCCCGGACGACGCCCTTTGGAACATCGTCCCGGCCCGCCTCGAACTGCGGCTTCACGAGCACGACGGCCTCCCAGCCGGGCTTCGCGAGCGGCAGCACCGCAGCCAGCACGGTTCTCACCGAGATGAACGAGACGTCGCACACGACGAGCTCCGGCGGGAATGGCAGCTCGCGCATGTGGCGCGCGTTCGTCCGCTCGAGTACGGTGACGCGCGGATCCCCGCGGAGCTTCGGATGGAGCTGGCCGTAGCCGACATCGAGCGCAATCACGCGTCGCGCGCCTAGCTGCAGCAGGCAGTCGGTGAAGCCGCCCGTCGATGCGCCAACGTCGAGACAGTCTCGACCAACCGGCGCGACGGCGAACGCTTCGAGTGCGTGAGCGAGCTTCTCGCCGCCGCGCGAGACGAACCGCGGCGGGCGATCGACAGTCACTTCGGCGGATTCGTCCAGTTGCGTCCCCGGCTTGTCGTGCCCGTGGACGAGCCCGGCGAGCACCATCGCCTGCGCCTGACTGCGGCTCGCGGCGAGACCACGCTCGACCATCAGGACATCGAGCCGCTTCTTCATGCCGGCTCAGGCGGTTCGCACAGCAAGGTCGTTGATGATTGTGGCCAGGACGGCGGTGTCCACATCGAGCGCGTGCAGGCGCGCCCGTGCCCGCGTCGCTGCTTCCGCGACGAGAGCTTGCGCACCGTCAACGCCGAGTCGCGCCGCGTACCCGTCCCCGTCGAGCACGTCATCCACAACCTGGAACAGCAGACCGAGCTCCTCGGCGAACGCGCGCCACGACGCTTGCTCGGATTCCGCGACGCCGGCCGCCCACAGGCCCAGCCCGACCGACGCCGCGAAGAGGCGCCCCGTCTTGAGCCTGTGCAACTCCGCGAGATCGACATCCGAGCCGGTGATGTCGAGATACTGGCCGCCGATCATCCCGAGCGTGGCCTCGACCAGCTCGCGCCCGAGCGCCGCCGTAGGATACGAGAGCGCCTGCCGCAGCCCCTCCGCGAGCAGCGCATCGCCAGCGAGCACCGCAGCCGCCTCGCCGAACTCGGCCCAGACGCTCGGCCTGCCGCGGCGCTCGGCGTCGTTGTCGAGCGCGGGCAAATCGTCGTGGACGAGCGAGAACGCGTGCACCAACTCGAGCGCCGCCGCCGCCGAGAGCGCCTCATCAACCGACCCGCCCGCCGCCTCTGCGACAGCCAGGCAGATCACGCCACGCACCCGCTTGCCACCCGTAAGCGCGTACCGCATCGACGCTTCTTGGCCGTGCAGCTCGGGCCGGAAAGACAGCCCGGCCAGATGCTCCTCGAGCAGCGCGCGGAGCGCGTCAGGTGCCAGCATCGGCGCTCGTCCGGGCGCGCTGGACCTCCGCCTCGATCTCCTTTGCTAGCTCGGCAGCGGCCGCCAATGCGTCGATCGCGCTCTCCGTGTCGCCCGCTTCGGCGAGCCGTTCCAGATCGGCAAGTTGTGCCTGCAGTCGCTCGAGCAGCTCGTGCGCGCGACCGAGCGAGTCGGTGGAGCTCACGGGATTGCCTCTTTTCCGTGAGCGTGGGGATGGGGGTGTGGGGGAAACCGGGAGGTTTCCCCCACACCCGAGCCGGAGGCGTAGGTGCTCACGACGCCGTCACCTCACGCTGGATGTGGCCGAGAATGCCGTTGACGAGACCCGCTGCCTCGTCGCTCGCGTAGCGCTTTGCGAGCACCACGGCCTCGTTGATCGCCACCTCTGGCGGCACGGTTCCCTCCTCCAGCTCGTAGACGCCGACCCGTAAAATGTTCCGTTCGAGGGTACCGAGGCGGTCGGCGCTCCACCCTTGCGACGCGGCGGTGATCCGTTCGTCGAGCCGCTCGGCCCGCTCTGACACAGCGGCGGCGAGCTCGGCGGCGAACTCGTCCGGAGTCCCCTCGTAGAGCGACGCGAGCGGCTGCCCGGTGAGATCCCACTGGTAGAGCAGGAATAGCGCCGTGCGGCGGGACTGGCGGCGGCCAGGGGCTTTTGAGCGAGTCATGCCGGGGCGAGGGATGGGAGACGGCCTTCCATCTCCTCAAGGTAGCTCGTCGAGTACCGCCCGCTTGCGAACTCCCTCGAACCGAGCACGTCGATCGCCAGGTCGCGCGTCGTCGGAATGCCCTCGATCTCGAACTCGCGCAGCGCGCGAACCGCGCGAGAGATCGCCGCGGAGCGCGTGTCGTCGTGGACGATCAGCTTCGCGATCAACGAGTCGTAATACGGCGGGATCGTCGCACCTTCGTAGGTCGCCGTGTCGACCCGCACGCCCGGGCCGAGCGGCGGGCGAAAGCGCGTCACTGTTCCCGGCGCGGGAGTGAAACCGCGCGTCGGATCCTCGGCGTTGATCCGGATCTCGATCGCGTGGCCGCTGCGCTCGGCGCGGCCCACGTGGGAGAGGTTCGCGCCGTTGGCGACGCGGATCTGCTCTCGCACGATGTCGATCCCCGTCACGAGCTCGGTCACCGGATGCTCGACCTGCAGGCGGCAGTTGACCTCGATGAAGTACGGCTCGCCTTCCGGCCCGAGCAGGAACTCGAACGTGCCGGCGTTGACGTAGCCGAGCGCGCGGCAAGCCCGCTCGACGGCCGCCTCCATCGCCTCGCGCGTCTCGGGCGTAAGCGCGGGCGACGGCGATTCCTCGACGAGCTTTTGGTGGCGCCGCTGGATCGAGCACTCGCGCTCGCCGAGTGTCAGGACGTTGCCGTGCGTGTCGCAGAGCACCTGGATCTCGACGTGCCGCGCCGGCGTGACCGCGCGCTCCACATAGAGTGCGCCCTCGCCGAACGCTGCTTCGGCCTCGTTGCTCGCGGCGGCGTACGCGTCGTCGATCTCGTCCGGCCCGTGGACGAGTCGCATCCCCTTGCCGCCACCGCCCGCTGTTGCTTTGAGCAGGACCGGGTAGCCGATCTCGGCCGCCACGGTTCGCGCCTCGGCGAGGGATGCCGCGCCGTCGGTTCCAGGCACGAGCGGCACTCCAGCCGAGCGCATCTCGATCTTCGCCTGCGCCTTGTCACCAAGCCGCCGCATCACGTCCGCGGAAGGGCCGATGAAGACGATGTCGTTGTCGGCGCACGCATCGACGAGCTCGGCGTTCTCGGCGAGGAAGCCGTAGCCCGGGTGGATCGCGGTCGCGCCGGTGGTCTCGGCGGCGGCGATGATGTTCGAGATCACGAGGTAGCTGTCACTCGCCGCGGGAGGGCCGATGCAGACAGCGCGATCGGCCAGCTTGACGTGCAGCGCGTCGCGATCGGCCGTTGAGTAGACAGCGACCGCCTCGATGTCGAGCTCGTGTAGCGCGCGGATCACGCGCACTGCGATCTCGCCTCGATTCGCGACGAGGACCCGCTCGAACATCTAAACCGCCGGCGGCGAAGCGGCCGGCTCGAGCTCGAAGAGCACCTGTCCGAATTCGACGGCCTGCGCGTTGTCGACGCGCACAGCCCTCACGATCCCGCCCGACTCGGCTTTGACCTCGTTCATCAGTTTCATTGCTTCGAGGATGCACAGCGTCTGGCCGGGCGAAACATTGTCGCCGACCTCGACGAAAACAGGCGCGCCCGGTTGCGGCGCGCGGTAGAAGGTGCCAACCATCGGCGACTCGACCGCGACTAGGCCGCTTGCCGCGGAATCGCCTGCCGCCGGAGCCACGGCCTGAGCGACCGGCGCCACGACGTGCGTTGGCGTCTCGTCCGCCCGTCGGACCGAGACGCGCATGCCGTCGTCCTCGATCTCGATCTCGCCGACGCCGGTCTCCTGCACGATCTTGACCAGCTCGCGAATGCGCTCGCCACGGGTCGCGTCGACATCGCCGGTGAGCAGCAACGTCTCGCCGGAATGGCGCGCGCGCACCGAGCGGAGCAGCGCCTCGGCCTCGTCGCCGAACATCGCGAGCAGAATCAGCTCCTCTTCGCTCGTCGCCAGGCCCTCGGCCGCTTCGGCCACGTCCTCGACGCTCGGCGGATCCTCGTCGAGCACATGCGAGCCCGCGGTCAGCGCGACTGCCCGCGCCACCTCGGGCGAGACAGGCTCGGGCGTGCGGCCGTAGCGCCCTTCGACGAGCAACCGGAACTTGGGGCTCACCTCGGAGTAGCGCCGCGCGTGAAGCACGTTGAGCAGCGCCTGCGACGCGAGAATCTGGCCGATCGGCGCGGCGAGCGGCGGTAGCCCGGCTTCCTCGCGCACGCGGCCGACCTCGACGAGCGTGTCGAGCAGCCGGTCGCCGGCGGCGTTTGCGCGGAGATGCAGGTCGAGCGCCGCGACGAGCCCGGCCGGCAGGTCGTACTCGGCGGCGCGCACCGCGATTCTCGGCGCGAGCGGCGCCACCGGCTGGTCGCCGATGTGCTCGTCGATCACGTCGGATGCTTCCCAGAGGCGCGCGACATCAACTCCTGTCGAGCGGCCCAAGCCGTGGAGGACATCGACGAGCGACTCCCCCGAGACGCGATGCAGTGCGAGCGCCAGCGGATAGACGGCGGTCGCGACAAGGTCGGCCCCAAGGCGCGTCGCGACAAGCGCGTTAGCAAGCCCGGTTCCGGCGGCGCCCTGGACGTAGAGCCCGACCGGCAACCCGCTCGCCTCGGCCAGCCGGCCGACAAGTTCCTCGGTCACGTGCGGCGGCAGCGCGCCGGTGGGATCGTTGACGATGACGCGCGTCGCGCCCAGCTCGGCCAGGCCACGCGACTGCTCGACGAGCGCCTCGATGCTGCCGTCACGCCCGGGGCTGTAGACGAGACCCGCGTGGAACGCGCCGCCGGCCGCGACGATCGCCTCACCCGCCTCACGCAGGTTCGAGACGTCGTTCAGCGGGTCGTGCAGGCGGAAGACGTCAATGCCGTTGTCCGACGCCGACGCGATGAACCGACGCACGACATCCGCGCTAACCGGCTTCGAGCCGACGAGGAACCGGCCACGCAAGGCGATCCCGAGTGGAGTCGTCGTGCGCGCGTCGATCGCGCGGATCCGCTCCCACGGGCTCTCCACCCCGCGCCGCACGGCCGCATCGAACACACCGCCGCCGGAGACTTCGAGGCACGAAAACCCTGCAAGGTCGAGGATCGAAGCGATCCGCAACACCTCGCCGGTCGGCACCTTCCCTGCGAGCGGCTCCTGCGAGAGCAGCCGAATCGTCGTGTCCACAAGCTGCGGCATTCAGCCCGGCACCTTAGCGAGTGGGGTCAGCCGACGAGCGTTCTGGCTAGCGGCTCCAGCTCGCTCCGGAGACGTTGCCTGCGATCACATGCGGTGTACCGTCGTCGACCGGCAGCACCTCGAGTCGACCAGTCGACGATATTGGCCCGTTGACCAGAAGCACAACGAGGACGAAGCGGCCGTCGGTCGAGAGGCTGATCACGCTTGCGGATCTGCTGCCACCGACATAGCCGTCGTCGCCGAGACTTCGGATCGAGCCGGCGCGATCGACGAGGTACAACAGGTCGCCCCCGTGTGTTGGGCTCACCGCTAACAGAGTCTTGCCGTCGCGCGACCAAACTGCGGCAATCAACCCCGTCCGATCGTCGGTGATCGCCGGTGTCAGTTGCGCCGTTAAGACTCTGCGGCCGGTCCCGTCGCGCGAAATGCGCCAGATACGGTGCTTGCCCCAGAGGGGATCGTTGTTGGAACGCTCCCCCAACGGGCCTTCCCGGTGCGAGAAGTCGATCGACCCGTTCGGCGCCCACAGAGGCCTGCTGCTCCGATCGTCCCAGGTCAGCCGCCGAAGCGCCCCGCCATCCCACGCGCTGACGTAGACGTCGCTGCGGAGCTCGTCCGAGCTGCTCATGGAAAACGTCAGCTGCGTGCCGTCAGGAGAGAAGCTAGACCCGAGTACCTGCGGAGCGACCGCGATCCGGTGCTGCTTGCCCGTGACGCGATCGATGGTGGTCAGCTGCTCGTCCTCCGTCGGACCAGAGACAAGGTACGGACCGGAGACACTGCTAGTGGTCGCGAGGTGGCGCGAGTCCGGCGACCACGTTGGCGGACCGAAGCCCCTACCGGCGAGCCGCCGCGCCGGCCCACCATCGGCGTTGATCAGGAAGAGGGCACACGCGTTGCACCGGTAGTAGGCGACCCAGTGCCCGTCCGGCGAGATCTCCGGCGACTCACCGCGAACCAGGAAGCGCTTGTTGCCGCCGTCGCCGTCGAGCACCCAGATCTTCTCGCCCTGCGAGTAGACGATCCGCGAGACGTGCGCCGGTGCCGCATTCGAACGCTCAACGGTCAACCAGCCCAGGCTGACGAGCGGAAGCACGACAAACGCGATGAGCCACTGGCGCCGCACAACGGCATCCTCGTCAACCCGGCGGGAGCGCGCATCCCCTGGGTAGGAGCTACGCCCGGGAGATGTAGCGGGCTTCGCGCGGATCGACTTTGATTCGCTCGCCCACGTTCACGAATAGCGGCACCTGCACGACGGCGCCGGTCTCCATCGTCGCAGCCTTCATCACGTTCGAGACCGTGTCGCCCTTCACACCCGGCTCGGTATCCGTGACCGTCAGCTCGATCGAGGCGGGCAGCTGGATCCCGGACGGCTTGCCACCGACGAAGAAGATCTGGATCGAGTCCGACGGGCGCATGTACGGCAGCTCGTCCTCGACTGAGCTGTGCGGCAGCGTGATCTGCTCGAACGTCTCCTCGTCCATGAACACCGCCTGGCTGCCGTCGTCGTAGAGGTACTGCATGCCCTTCACCTCGGTGAAGACGCGCGGGAACTTCTCGCCGGCGCGGAACGTCTTGTCGACGACCGACCCAGCGTCGAGGTTGCGCATTTTGGTGCGGACGAACGCGCCACCCTTGCCCGGCTTGACGTGCTGAAACTCGACGATCCGCCACACCGAGCCCTCGACCTCGATGTGCATGCCGTTCTTGAACTGGTTCGTGGAGACGACATCTGCCATATCGGTCGCCGACTGTACCTAGCCGACGGTCGTCAATTCCTTGGTGAAGTGCGTCAGCGACTCGCCGCCGTCGGCAGTGACGAGCACGAGATCCTCGATCCGCACGCCACCGACACCCGGGAGATAGATCCCCGGCTCGACCGTGACGATGTTCCCGACCTCGAGGACATCCTCCGACTCGGGGCGCAGCGTCGGCGCCTCGTGCACCTCGAGGCCGACGCCGTGTCCGAGGCCGTGGCCGTAGCGTTCGCCGAGCCCTGCCGCGTCGATCGCGACCCGCGACACGGCGTCTGCGTCGCGCCCGCTGACGCCCGGACGAACAGCAGCGAGACCGGCAAGCTCGCCTTCGAGACACAGCGCGTAGGCCTCGGCGAGCTCGGTCGGCAGCTCGCCGGTCGCGAATGTGCGTGTGCAGTCGGAGCAGTAGCCGTCGACCCGGCAACCGGCGTCGATTGTGACGAGAGTCCCCGGCGCAATGACGAGATCGCTCGGCTCGGCGTGCGGCGAAGCGCCATTCGTCCCGCTCGCGACGATCGAGCCGAAGGCGACGCCGTCGGCGCCGACATCGTGGAACGCCTGCTCGATCCACCACGCCAGCTCGCGCTCGGTTCGGCCGGTGAACTTCTCCTGGGCGAGCGCCGCGTACATCTCGTCGGAGAAGGCCGCCGCGCGCCGAATCGCAGCGATCTCGCTCGGCTCCTTCACACTGCGTAGCGCTTCGACCAGCCCGCCGGTCGGGACAAGCTCGATACCGCCACCCGCAAGTCGCTCGTAGCCGGCAAAGGTGACGTGCGCCGGCTCGAACCCGACCCGCCGACCGGAAAGCAGCGTGGCCAGCGCGCCGATCACATCGCGCATCGTCCGCTCGATCGTCACGCCCTCGACCGCTGCCGCCTTCTCCAGATAGCGGAAGTCGGTGTACAACATCGTCGCCCCGCCCGGCTCGACGAGCAGCGCCACATTCGAGCTGGACAGCCCGGTCAGATAGCGGACGTTGACGCCGCTCGTGACGAGCAGCGGCTCCGCGAGGCCAGCGCCGAGGCGCTCGAGGCGTGTCACGCCTTCGTCTCGGACGCAGCCAAAAACTCGAGCGCTTCGCGATAGCCGGGAATGCCCTTGCCGATGATGCGCGTCGTGGTGAGGCCTTCGAGGACCGAGAACTTCCGCCAGTCCTCGCGCGCGTTGATATCGGAGATATGCACCTCGGCGATCGGGCCGCTGAAGGGCTCCAACGCATCACGGATCGCCCATGCGTAGTGCGTCCACGCGCCAGGGTTGACGATCACGCCATCCGCATTGCCAAGGGCCGCGTGGCAGAACTCGACGAACTCGCCCTCGTGGTTCGTCTGGCGACAGCGAACCTGGAGCCCGATCTCGCGACTCCAGCCGTAGATCAGCGTCTCGAGCTCGTCGAGCGTTCCCGCCCCGTAGAGCTCCGGATCGCGCTTGCCGAGCATGTCGAGGTTGACCCCGTTGAGAACATCGACGCGCACCGTGAACTGACTCTACCCGGCGATCAACAAATCGAGCGCGGCACGCACCTCGGCGTCGGGCCGCTCGACGCCGATCAGCGGTCGGCCGGGCGCTTCGAGGAGCACGAGTCGCGGTCGGCCGCCTGTTGCTTTCTTGTCGCGGCCGAGCGCGGCCCACGCCAGATCGCGATCGACTCGCGGTTTCGTCGGCTGGAGCACCTTCTGGACAAGCGCAACCTGATCGGGCAGGCCGGAAAGCTGCAGCGCTGCGAGCAAACCCAGCGCGACGGCCTCCCCGTGTGGCAACTCGTAGCCCGCGGCAGCTTCGAGCGCGTGCGCGAATGTGTGCCCGAGGTTGAGCTGGTTGCGGATGCCGCGGTCGTGCGGATCGGCGAGGCAGACGGCAGACTTGAACGCCGCGCAGCGCCTGACCTGCTGCGGCTCGCTTAGCTCCCACAGCGGCTCGCCGACGAGCAAGCCGGTCTTCACGACCTCGGCAAGGCCGTTGCGTCGTTCGGCGTCCGGGAGCGTCTCGAGTAGCGCCGGATCGATTACGACGCGCGCCGGCCAATGAAATGCGCCGACGAGGTTCTTGCCGCCGGGCACGTCGATCGCCGTCTTGCCGCCGATCGCTGCGTCGACCTGGCCGACCAGCGTCGTCGGCACCGGAGCCCAGGCGACGCCGCGCATGTACGTGGCGGCGGCGAACCCAGCGAGGTCGGTTGTCGTCCCGCCACCGAGCGCGACGACCGTTCCGTCGCGACCGATCTTCAAGCCGCGCCACAGGCGATCGAGAACCGCTGCGGCCTTCGCAGGCTCGCCGGCTGGAACCTCGTGGACGGCGACGAGCCGATCTCCCAACGCGAGTTGCGCCTCGACGCCGTGGATGCCGGCGACGTGAACATCGGCGACGAGCTCGACTGGACCGTCGCCGGGGATGAGCCAGCCGAGCTGTTCGAGCGAGCCGCTCTCGACGTGGACTCCCGCCGCAGCGAGCGCGATCCCGTCGAGGTCGACCGCGATCGCGTCGGCGACCTCGGCATACAGCGGCTGGCGTCGTTCCCAACGCGCGTGAAACGCGGTCTCGTCGCGCGCCAGCGGACGGTTGCTGTGGCGCACACGCTCCCACGCGGTGGCAGCGTCGACCTCCAGCCACACGACGAACGCGCTGGTCAACAGCTGGCGTACTTCGTCTGTCTCGACTGCGCCGCCGCCAAGTGCGACCACGAGCCGCTCGCCGGTTGCGAGCGCCGTGCGCAGCTCAGCGGCCTCAAACTCGCGGAACGCGGCCTCGCCGTCACGCTCGAAGATCGCCGCGATCGAGTCGCCGGCTCGCGCGATCTCGCGGTCGATGTCGACGAGACGCCGGCCGACCTGCGCGGCGAACTGCGCGCCAAACGTGCTCTTGCCGGCCCCCATGAAGCCGACGAGGACGACGTGATGCGCTAGGGCGTGCGGGGCCATGCGATCCGCTCGAGATAGGCACGGTGGGCCGCGACCAGATCCTCGAGGGCGTCGCCGCCGAACTTCTCGCACGCCGCCCGCGCCAACTCCCACGCGACGGCCGCTTCCGCGACAACGGCGAGCGCCTCGACCGCTTGAACATCGCTGCGCTCGACAAGCGCCTGCGCTGCTTCACCGGTCTCTAGGTCGACGGAATCGAGCGGCTTCATCAGCGTCGGCAGCGGCTTCATCGCGGCGCGAACGACGATCGGCTCGCCGTTCGACATCCCGGCTTCGAGCCCGCCCGCGCGGTTCGTGCGGCGCGCGAGACCCGGCTCGATCTCGTCATGGGCCTGCGAGCCCCGGACGCGCGCGAGCGCGAAGCCGTCGCCGATCTCGACGCCCTTCACGGCCTGAATTCCCATCAGCGCAGCAGCGAGGCGTGCGTCGAGACGGTCGCTCTTCTCTGCGTACGAGCCAAGCCCCGGCGGGCAGCCCGATGCGACGACCTCGACGATACCGCCGAGGGTGTCGCGATCCGTGCGGGCCGCGTCGGTCGCCGTGCGCATGCCCTCGTCGGTGCTCTCACCGCCGATCTCGACCGGCCGGCCATGCACCTCGACGCCAATCGCTGCAAGCAGCGCCTTCGCGACGGCGCCGGCGGCGACGTGCACCGCGGTATGGCGCGCGCTGGCCCGTTCGAGCGAGTTGCGGACATCGTCGTGGCCGAACTTGAGCACCCCCGCGAGATCGGCGTGACCGGGTCGCGGCAGCGTCACCGCCTTCGTTCCCTTGCCCGTCGGCTCGCCCTCAGGCGGCCACGGATTCATGCCCCAGAGCCAGTTCTTGTGGTCACGGTTCCAGACGACAAGCGTCAACGGCGTGCCGAGCGTTCGTCCGTGGCGGAGCCCGGCGAGCACGTCGACAATGTCGGTCTCGAGTTGCTGGCGCGGGCTGCGGCCATATCCCTGCTGGCGCCGGCGCAGGTCGGCGCCGATCGCGTCCTTGTCGAGAGTTAGCCCCGCGGGGAGGCCGGTGAGGATCGCCACCAGCGCTGGGCCGTGCGATTCCCCCGATGTGACGAGACCTAGCGGCACGGCTCTAGCCTACGCGGCCGGTCAGCGGGCCGAGAAGAGCTCGATCGGGTTCCCCGACGGATCCTCGACGAGAACCTGTGTCCCGCCCGGCCCCGAGAGCGGCTCGTTCCGGAACTGCGCACCGGCGTCCCGCAGGCGAGCGACTGCCTCCTCGATGTCGTCCACCTCGAGCACCAGCCGATTCCACCCTCCTGGGGCGGGCACGCGACCGTCTGGCATGGGCTGCGCGGCAGATGTCTGCGGTCCGCTCAACCACAGCTCGAGACCGTCTCGCTCCACGATTGCGAACGCCGGTCCTATCCGTGTCTGCAACGTGAACCCGAGCAGGTCGGCATAGAAGGCCACGGCCTGATCCGTGTCGGCGACGAGGTAGCGGACTACGGCCATCTCGCGATTCTAAATGGTCGAGCGGAGCGCCTCTCGCATGGCCACGATTGGCGCTGGCAGGCCTGTCCAGAGCTCGAACGATGCGGCGCCCTGCGCGAGCAGGATGTCGAGCCCGTCGACGACGCGCTCGCAGCCGGCCTCGCGGGCGGCGGTGACCAGCGCCGTCGCTTCGCCGTTCGGGTTGTACGGGAGATCGACGATCTGCTGCCCTGCGCGCGGCGAGACGATCGGGTCATCCTTCACTGGGGTCGCGTTGACGACGATGTCGGAGTCGGCACCGTTGGGTGGCCAGTCGGCGTCGTGCCGTGTCGCCGTCGTGACCTCGGCGCCGGCGGTTCGCAGCGCGGCGACGGCGGCCTTCGCTGAGCCTCCGGAGCCGAGTACGAGCGCGCTTCGGCCCTTTGCTTCGACTGCGGCCGCGATCGCCGTGATGTCGGTGCTCGACCCGCGCACCCGTCCGTCCAGGAAGACGAGCGTGTTGACCGACCCGGCCTCGGCCGCAAGATCGTCCACTTCGTCGCAGAGGCCGACCGCGGCAGTCTTGTGCGGAATGGTGATGTTTGCGCCGGCGAATCCCGCGGCTGCAATGCCGCGTACGGCATCCGCGAGCGCCTCCGGCCGCACCGGGAGCGGAACATAGGCCCAGTCGAGCCCGAGTGCAGTGAAACCGGCGTTCTGGAACCGCGGCGAGAGCGAGTGCCAGACCTGCCAGCCGAGGATCCCGACGAGCGTCGTGGTACCACGCAACTCGTTCATCGGAGCGCTCGAGTCAAGGCGGACATGTGCCAAGACTGCACCAATCTCGTCACAGCTGTCCGCTTCCGCCAGTCCGTCACGAGCAGCCGAAGCCGTATTCGCAGGCCTTCCGCAGGAACTCCGCCCCGCTCGCAGTGAAGAAGTGATGGCGCTTGTCCGGCTTGCGGACGAAATAGAGGTAATCCACGCGCGCCGGATGCGCCGCGGCGCGGATCGACGGGAGCCCCGGGTTCGCGATCGGCGTCGGCGGCAACCCGCGGAAGCGCCGCGTGTTGTACGGGCTCGAGCTCGCAAGTTCGGTCTTCGTCAGCGACTGCGTCCCCGGCACGTGCAGCCCGTAGCGGATCGTGGCGTCGATCCCGAGCGGCATCTGCGCGTGCAGGCGGTTGTAGATGACCGCCGCGATCAGCCGCCGTTCCGACGGGACAACCGCCTCCTTCTCGATCATTGACGCAATCGTCAGCACGTCGTACGACGTGAGGTTCTTCGAACGCGCGTAGCGGAGATTCACGGTTGAGAACGCCTTTTGGAACACCGCGACCTGGTCGCTGACAAGCTCGCGCGCGGTCGTCGCCTGCGTGAAGTCGTAGGTCGCGGGGAACAGGAATCCCTCCAGCGAGCGACTGCCCGGGTTGCGCTTGAACCCCGGCGGCGCCTTCGCCGCCACCGACGCGGCGAGATACCCGGTCGCTGTGAGCCGCGGCCGAACATGCCGCCGCTTGGTCGCGATCGACCGAACCGCGCCGATCCGCTCGGCCATATCGGCTCGCGTGAACCCCTCGGGGAAGATCACGTGCAGCGTCACGAGCCCTGGCGACGCCGTCGTGGTCGTGCGGTGCGTCGTCTGATGCACCTTTCCGGACGAGCCGCCGCCGAGCCACGCCGCAATCCCGATCCCTGCGACCAACACCACAGCCGCGATCGCCAACAGCCCACCGCGCTCGCGCATCAGCCGCTCGTCCGTTCCAAGTAGCTCGTCAGGAGAAACGCCGCGGCCCGCGCGTCCTCGGGCGCCTTCGACGACCCCGTCTGGGCCGCCGCAAGCGTCGTCGTAAACCGCTCGTCGTACGTCACGACCGGAACGGAGACGACAGCAGTGAGCGCCACGACGAACCGCTCTGTCTCGCGAACCTGCTCCCCCCGCTCACCACGCAGCGTCAGCGGCAACCCGACGACGATTTGCTCCACCTCGTGCTCCGCGACAAGCGCCACGACTCGCGCGAGCCCGGCCTCGCCAGCCGCCCGGCGAACGACCTCGAGCGGCCGGGCGAGCGTGCCTGTCGCATCCGAGACCGCGACGCCCGTCCGCGCGGAGCCGTAGTCGAGTGCCAGCACCTTCACAAGCCGGCGACGATGAGGCGCTCCGCTTCGGCGAGCGCCTCGGGCAACTTCTCGGGCTGCTTGCCGCCGGCACGCGCCATCGTCGGCCGGCCGCCGCCACCACCGCCGACCAGCGCCGCGGCGCTGCGGACGACATCCGACGCACTGACCTTGCTCGCGACCGCGTCGGCGAAGTTCGCGACCAGGTTCACCGCGCCGTCTTCCCGAGAGCCGAGCACGACCGCCGCCGGCGCGTACTTCTGCTTGAACCGGTCGGAGAGATCGAGCAACGCATCTCCCTCCAACCCCTCGATCTCCTGGACGATCACGTTCACGCCGTTCTTCTGCCGCACATTTGCCTCGACGTCCTCGGATGCAGCGCCCGCGGTCGGTCGTTTCTTCAGCTCCTTACGCAGCTGCTCGAGCTCGGTGCGCAGCACGTCTGCTTCGCGTGCACCCTCGTGCAGGAGCGCCCAAGCCTCGCCCGACGTCACGGCCTCGATGCGGCGCACACCGGAGCCGACCGAGCCCTCGGAGAGAATCGCGAACGGACCGATCTCGGCCGTCGAGTGCACATGCGTGCCGCCGCACAGCTCGCGCGAGACATCCTGCACCTCGACGACGCGCACGATGTCGCCGTATTTCTCGCCGAACAGCATCATCGCGCCGAGCTTGCGCGCCTCGTCGATCGGTGTTTCGAACGTGATCACCGGATGGTTCTGGAAGATCCGCCGGTTGACCATCTGCTCGACGCGCGCGCGCTCGTCGGCCGAGAGCGCCTGCCCGTGCGTGAAGTCGAACCGCAGCTTGTCCGGGCGAACCGCCGAGCCGGCTTGCTTGACGTGGTCGCCGAGCACCTCGCGCAGCGCCTCGTGCAGCAGGTGCGTCGCCGTGTGATTTGCCGCGGTCGAGAAGCGCGCAGCCCACACAACGCCGACCTTCACGCGGTCGCCCGCCGCGAATCCCGAGCCGCGGAACAGCAGCGCCTGATCCTCGCCAAAGCGGTATGCCTCGACCAGCTCGGCGCGGGTGCTCGAGTCATCGTCGAGCTCGATCCAGCCAGCGTCGGTGACCTGGCCGCCGCCGGCGGCGTAAAGCGGCGACTCGCGCAGCTTCGCCAGGAACGTGCCGTCGCCGAGTTCCTCGAGCGCGCCGATCTGGGTCAGCACGTCAGTCTTTCGGTACCCGACGAACTCGGTCTTGAAGTCGGCGCCGCGCGCGAACTCCGCGGCGCGCTGCAGCTCGCTCTCGCCGCCGGCACGCGAGATCTCGCGATGACCCTCCATCGCGAACTTGTAGCCATCGACATCGACACCCTGGCCGCGCTCCTCGGCGAGCTCGACGGTCAGCTCCAGCGGGAAGCCGTACGTCGCGGCGAGCGTGAACGCATCCTCGCCTGAAATCGCGCCGCCGCCGGCGAGGTCGTCGAAGACCTTCTGACCTCGCTCCAACGTCTCCATGAAACGCTGCTCCTCAGCGCGCACGATGCGCTCGATCTCGTCCGCATGCTCACGCAACTCGGGATATGCGCTCTCCATCTGCTCGACGACGACGGCCGGCAGGCGATACACGTTACCGAGCCCGATCCGGTGGGCCTGGTGCACAGCGCGACGGATCACGCGGCGCAGGACGTAGCCGCGACCTTCGTTGGAGGGCTGAACGCCGTCGGCGACAAGAAACGTCATCCCGCGACCGTGGTCGGCGAGGATTCGATGCGCCTTCGTGGCCTCGGCCGAATCGCCGTACGCGACACCCGATTCCGCCGCGATCCACTTCATGATCAGCTGGTAGCCGTCGGTGTCGTAGACGGACGGCGCCTGTTGGACGATGCGCGCGGCACGCTCGAGGCCCATGCCCGTGTCGATGTTCTGTTTCGGTAGGGGCGTCAACGTCCGGTCGGCCGACAGCTCGTACTCCATGAAGACGAGGTTCCAAAACTCGAGGAAGCGCTCGCAGCGCGAGCAGCCCGGCAGGCAGTCATCGGTGCCGCAGCCGACATCGGCGCCCCAGTCGAAGTAGATCTCGGAGTCGGGCCCGCACGGCCCGGGGCCGCCGACCGACCAAAAGTTCTCCGAGGACGGAAGCGGCACGATCCGCTCCGCCGGCATCCCGATCGCGCGCCAAAGGTCGATCGCAACCTGGTCCGGCCCAAGCCCGAGCTCGGGGTCGCCGGCGTGCACGCTGACCCAGATCCGGTCCCAGTCGAGCTTCAATCGCTCCTGGATGAACTCGGTCGCGAAGGCGATCGCACCTTCTTTGAAGTACTGCCCGAACGAGAAGTTGCCGAGCATCTCGAAGAACGTGAGGTGGTAGGTGTCGAGGCCGACGACGTCGATGTCGGGCGTGCGAAAGACCTTCTGCGAGGTCGTCGTCATCGGCGCTGGCGGCGGCTCCAACCCCAGGAAGAACGGCATCTGCGGCTGCATGCCTGCACTTGTGAGAAGCGTCGAGTGGTCGTCGGCGCGCGGGACGAGCGACGCGGACGGCGAGCGCAGGTGGCCTTTCTCCTCGAAGAAGGCGAGGAAGCCTTCGCGCAGCTCGGCTGTCGTCCGCATGGCGGGATTGTACGAGCGGGCTCGGGCCGAGCCGACGGCTAGACGCCAGGCGTGCCGGAACCGGCGGTCGTCAGGTCTTCGTGGAGGTCTGCGGCGCGACGCGAGGCCGCGTCCTTTGCATCTTTCATCGCACCCTGGAAGTCCCGGTTCTTGCGGAAGGACGAGACGCCGTGCGCGACTCCCGCGGCGAAACCGGAGACCTTCTCGACCGGTTTCGCAATCGCCATTGACACGGCTCGAACGGCCGTGTCCGCGCTGTCGGCCATCGAGACGGCGCTGTCGGTGATCGTGTCGGCCTTGTCGAGCTGCTTGTTGACGCGATCAACGGTGCCGCCGGTCTTCACGATCACGGGCAGCAGGTCACGCTCGGTGCCCGTGACGAACGATGAGAGTCGCCCGAACACCTGGCCGAGTTTGACGAGCATGAAGAACGAGCCGAGCCCGAGCGCGACGAGAAACACTGCCAGACCGTAATAGGCAACCGAGCCGGCGGTCGAGGCGAGCATCGTCGAGGCGAGCACAGTCACGCGCGGGATGCTACCGGCTAGGGCGTCGTGCTCTTCCCGAAGAGGTTGCTCGGGAGCAGGAAGTTCGAGTTGCTCGGCAGCAGGATCACCTGCACGTTCGGGTTCAGCTTGTCGATCGCGTTCTGCTGGACGAGGAGCGGCGTCAGCGTCTGTCGCTTGAGCCGATTCGCCTCCGCCTGCCCCTGCGCGGTCTTGATGATCTGCTGCGCCTGGTACTCGGCGGTCTTCACGCGGTTCTGCGCAGCCTGCGCCTCCTGCGTCGCGATTTGCTTGTCCTCGATCGCCTTCGTGAACGCGCGGCTAAACGAGATGCTGTCGATCAACAGGTCGTCGACCTGGATCGAGTACGGCGAGAGCTCCGTCTTCAGCCGCCCGAGCACGTCGATGCGGATCTGGTCGCGGTTGGGGGCGATTTCCACAGCCGTGTACTTCACGGTCTCGTCCTTGAAGAACTGGTTGACACGGTTTGGCACGAGCTTCTCGAAGTAGTCCGGGCCGACCGTCCGGTAGAGGCGCTGAATGTCCTTTGGCGACACCTGGTAGTTGATCGTCGCTTTGATGAAGACGTCCTGCGTCTCGGAGGTGAACGAGTCGAGCTGGTCGAACGAGGCGCGCTGAACCTGGACGTTGGCCTGGCGCAATTCCTTCCACGGCGCGATCGCGACGAGCCCGGCATCGGTTTGCCCGACGATGTTGCCGAACTGGTAGAGAACGCCGACGCGACCTGCCGCGACGCTGTGGAACGAGCGGTACCCGGTCGCGACCAGGAAGACCACGACGAACACCGCGATGCTGCCGTAGCGAACCAGCCGGCCGGTCGCCGCGCTCGACGGCTGCTTCTCCATCGCCCCGCCCGCAAACCAACCGGCGGCCGTGGCGACCATGAGCAGCAGGATGACGATGATGTAGCCCATCTCTAACTCGCAGGATGACGCGCGCTTCGGACGACTCCCGCCAGCTCAGCGTCGCGCGACCTCGATCGCGAGTTCGACGGGCACACGGTATGGATCGGCGTCGGGCGGGCGCGGCGGCTCGCCCACGCGGTTGAGCGAGTCGGCGACGAGGCGGTAGATGAGCGCCCGAACGAAGAACTGGTCGAGCTCGGGGATGTGTGAAACAGCGTCAAGAAGCGATTTATCAGCACCTTCCCAGACGAGGGCGTCCGCGACGACAACCGCCGCAGCGAAGCCGGCTGGGCGCCAGCGCGGGACGAAATCGATGATCGCCGGCGGCAGACCGGGCTCGAACAGGACGTTGCCGGTGAGGTCGCCGTGAATCACCTGGCTCGACGCTTCGACCGGCCTCAGGACGGTGGCGAGACGGCTGATGTGCGCGGCTTCGACGAAGTCGGCTGCCGGCAGCTCGCCCCACGCGACGCGATCGCCGACAGCCCAGCGGTCGGTTCGTGCATCGATGATCGCGGCCGGGCGCCGAATGGCCGCGAGTGCTGCGTGGAACTTCTCTCCTACGGCGATGATCTCGGCCCAGCAGCCTGGCTTGTGGTAGCCGGCGACCCGTTCGGACGCGACCCAACCGTCGTGGGCGAAGCGGCCGTCGAGAGCGCGCCGTGGCGGAGCGACTCTGAAGCCGTCGCGACGGATCGACGCGAAGAGCGCGGCCTCCCATTCGATCTCGGCTTCGTCACGGTCAGCCGGCTTCACGACGATGTCGCCCGCAGCCCACGACCCGCCGTGACCTCCGTCGACGGCCATCAACGCGGCAGTCGCCTGGAAGGCTTCAAGGACGGCACGCGGCGGCGCGTTCAGCGCCCGACTGCCTCGATAGCGCCGGCGCCGACGATTGCGTCGCCGTCGTAGAGCACTGCCGTCTGGCCGGGCG
>JANYJX010000111.1 GCA_025358355.1 Actinomycetes bacterium
ACGCCAACCACGACCTCGACGAAACCCCGAACGCCGATCAGACCCCGTCAACCATGCCCGCAACCTCGACAGCCCGCTCTCACCCCAACCACGACGACTTCAAAGCCAGCACACCAACCCCCGCGGTGGATCCAGGCTAACGCATCACCTGCTTGAGAAGGAACCTCCGACGTATCGCGGCGGCGTTTCGTTCGACCCCGCACGCGGAGAATGGCAATCCGGTGTCACCCGCGGGCTTCTTGACTTCGCCGGGATAACCGAGATCGCCGACTACGTCGCTCGACTCGAACGCCTTCTGGTGATCCCGACCCCGCGTCCAGTACCTACCGTCCCGTCGCCACTGGATCTCGTTGCCGCGATCGACTATCTCGACGTCGTTTGGCGGCTGCGACACGACAAGCAACGGCTATTCTCGATAACGAGCTGTGAGCGGACAGCGCGCCTGGCCTTTCCGGCAAAGACGCAAGATGAGTTCGCCGCCCAACTCAGTGCTTTGGCCGACTTCCTACGTGGTGCGAATGCCAGCGTGGCAGCACCTACGGCCAAGCGCCGCAACCGTCCGCTGGCTGGGCTCGAACAAGCCGTGCTGGCCAAGATCGACGCTCACGCCGGTGGCCGCGTCGAGGGAGCGATCTCCACGCTGGAGAACGTGATCGCCCTTCGCGACGCCGGTCAACACACCGCCGCTGGCGAGAAAGCAGTCCTCGCGCTTCGCGAGCTTGGTGTCGCCTACCCGCCACTTGACTGGGATTTCACGTGGCAGTCGATCGCGGCTCAGACAATTGCTGCGCTCAATGCGATTCGAGAAGAGCTGTCGAGCGACTGACGCGGCGCGCGCGCCGACTCCATCGCTGTCCGTTCTCCTGAGTTGGAACGCACTTCACGGTTCGATGAAGCGACGCCTCTTGGGATCACAAACAGGAGAAGGGGACAGACCACAGTCTGTCCCCTTCTCCGTCCTAACTCCGTCGTGCGATTGACTTACGGCTTCTGCTGGCCCTTGGTGTTGTCGAAGCCGCTCTTCGGATCCGCGATGTACGGGAACGAGGCGAGATGCGCCACGTCGTCCGCGTTGACACCGTCACCGAGCGGGAGCTTCGTCCCCTTGAGGAAGCCGCCCACCGCCTGCTCGGCGATGTCGATCACGTCGTCGTTCAGCCTGCGGCCGTTCGGCCAGCCCTGCGTGTCGCCACCGAGGACTCCGAGCCGGTTCGGCTTCGCCGACACCGGGATCGTGAGGTTCAGACGGAGCACGTCGGCCAGCTTGGGGCCCGTGTAGTTGAGCTTCGGGACGCCGGTGAGCAGCACCGCGACGAGGTCGTCACGGCCGGTCTCCGGAGCGCCGAGCTTGTACAGCTTGTTGATCACCGCTGCGAGAATCGGGCTCGTGTAGTACTTCTCGAACTTCGACTCGCTCCACGGCTGGTACGAGTTCCAGAGGTCCTTCAGCCCGGTCGGGATGATGACCTCGTTGACGAGCGGGTTGCCGAGCCGGTCGACCTGCACCCAGTTGCCCGCGTCACGCGTGACGGCACCGCGAACGGTGGTCTTCTTGCGCTCGACAGACGACCAGACGCCGATCGTGCCGTTCTTGGCGTTGAGGCTCGCGATCGGGATCTGAATCGCGATCGAGTGGACGCCATAACCGGCGAGGAAGTCCTTGCCGCCGCCCGTTGCGCCCGTGCCCTTGCGGATCGCGACGAGGTCGAAGATCGCCCCGATGTCACCAAAGAACGGGTCGTCACGCTGTCCCGCGAACACCTGGCCACCACCGGCGAGCGGGGTGATCGCTTTCATCGCGAGCGCGTGGTAGTTCGGGGTCGACCGTGGCCCGATGTTGTTCGGGGCGGTCGCGCCCTTGGCGACGACGGACGTGTGCCCGCCCTGCTGCCGCGTGACCGTGAACGGCTGCGCGGAGTCACCGAGGAAGAACGGCCCGTTCTTCCGGCCAAACTGGAAGCGGTAGATCACGTCGGGCTTGACGTCGCCGTTCGTGTCGATCTTGAGGTTGTACCGCGCAGTCGGCGAGAACGTGTACCAGTTCGGGCCGGCAGCGGGATCCTCGCCCGGGATCACGTTCGCGATCACCGTGAGCGTGTTGGGCTTGTCCGGGCTGCGGAATGCGTAGAGGTCGGTCAGGTCGGCGCTTGGGTCCTCCGAGATCAGCGGCGCCTCACGATGGCTCGAGGCGCTGGCGATAGACGGACCCGTGCCCCTTACAGCCGCCACGAGAGCGGCTAGCACGACCACGCTAAGCGCGGCCGTGAGCACGAGAAACTTCTTCATTGCCCTAACTCCTTCGTCGTTGACGCCGCCTATTCGGGCGACGCGCCCGACCGGTTCGGACCGAACCGGAACCCGCTTGGCCACGAACGACTCGCAATGCTTGCGACCGCAGAGCCCGTGGTAGCGTTGCCTCGCCCGCTCCGGGCAGCGACCATGCGTAGCCAGCTCGCTCACCTGTCGGACGAGGCGCTCGTCGCGCTTGTCGCACGGGGCGACGACACCGCCGTCGCCGAGCTGTACGACCGCGTCGGCCGCATGGCATACGGGCTCGCGTTCCGCGTTCTACGCGATGCGAAGCTCGCCGAGGACGCGGTGCAGGAAGGTTTTCTCGCTGTATGGCGCACCGCCAAGACGTTTTCGGCGGATCGTGCTAAGGCGAGCACGTGGATCCTGACGCTCGTCCATCGGCGCGCCGTCGATCTCGTGCGACGGGAACAGCGCCGCCGTACCGAGTCGCTCGACGCCGCTGGCGGCTACGACGGCGCGTACGAAACTGCCAGCGACCCGTCCGCGGAAGACGCGGCCTGGGTTCACTTCGACCGTGTCCGCGTGCAAGACGCGCTCAAACATCTTCCCGATACGCAGCGCGAATCGATCGAGCTCGCGTACTACGGGGGATTCAGCCAGTCCGAGCTCGCCGAAAGGCTCGGCCTGCCGCTCGGTACCATCAAAAGCCGGATGTTCGCGGGCCTCGCGCGGTTGCGCGAACTGCTGGACGACGGCGCTGAAGAGGGACCATGGAAACCGGAATTCACGAACTGACAGCGGGCTATGCCCTCGACGCCCTCGAGGCCGACGAGCGTCGCGCCTACGAGGAACACCTTCCCGACTGCGCGCCGTGCCAGGAGGATCTCGTGTCCTTTTGGGAGGTCACCGGCGCGCTTGCGCTTGCCGCGACCGGGCCGGAGCCGCCGCCGGAGCTGCGCGAGCGGATCATCGCCGCGGCGCGCTCTGAATCGCAGGGTGAAGCGCCTGTCGAGACGACCAACGTCGTGCCGTTCCGGCGGCGTTTTGGCTCGAGCCAGGCACTCA
The DNA here is from genome assembly GCA_025358355.1 of Actinomycetes bacterium. Lineage (GTDB taxonomy): Bacteria > Actinomycetota > Thermoleophilia > Gaiellales > Gaiellaceae > Gaiella. The sequence goes on from JANYJX010000111.1 coordinate 3,319, forward strand.
GCACGTTTGCGGCGATCGCAGCCGTCGCGCTGGTCGCGCTCGGCTGGTGGGCGGTCTCGCTGCACGGCAACCTCGCCGACACGAGGTCGGCACTCGCCGAACAGCGCACAGTTTCCGGCGTCCTCGCCGACACCGGCGCTCAACGTGTCGCGCTGGCAGCCGGAACCGGAACGCTGGTCAGCGGCGGGCGCGGGGCGGTTCTCGTTGTCGACGGGCTAGCAGCGGCCGGGGCCGGGAAGACGTATCAGGTGTGGGTTGTCCGAAAGGGAGCAGCGCCGGCGTCGTCGGGCCTGTTCGCCGGCGGCTCTCATAGCGTCGTACTCGTCCAGCACTCAGTCGCCCCGGGCGATGTCGTAGCGGTCACGCTGGAGCAAGCCGGCGGCGCCAAGACGCCGAGTGGCACGCCGGTCGTAGCGTCGCGCCCGCTCTGAAGCGAGCGAAGCAGGATGCGTTTCAGAGGTGCATAGCGATCTGAACGGCCGACACGCGGCCTTGCTCGAAGCAGACTCGGGCACCATCGGTCGAAGAGTCGGCGTCAGGCATCCAGCGGTAGAGCCGGCAACGTGCAGCGTCGTCCGGCCGACCGAGCAGAGCGTCCACCTGCGCAGGCGTAAGTCCCCGGTGGACGCGGGCGAGCGCACGATCGCATGCCTGTCCCTCGGCTTGGCCGACCATCCGGGCGATCGGCGTGTACGCGTCAGGGCTAAGCGACAGCTGCGCAACGGCCTTCCGCAGCAGCGAACACGACCAATCCCCGTCGAGGTGGGCATTGTCGTAGGCGTCGGCCAGCGCAGTCGTCGGTTCCGTGCTCGTCGACAGCCGCTGTTTGTGGGTGGCGCCGCAGCCGGCCAGCAGCATCGCTACCGCGACGAGGGCAGGCGTGCTGCGCGCCACTAGCGGACGAGCTGCGGTGGAAAGTCGCCGTACGTGCGGCTCTCGAGCACCTTGTCGCCGCCGAGAAACCTCGGCTCGATCTTCAGCTCCCAGGTGTGGCTGAGGTGGCTGCGCCCGCCCGAGCCCGGCCCTCGGAAGAGACTCCCGTCCCAGCTCTCGACGAACCGCACCGTTGCTTGCCCGTCACTTCCTGCCTGACCACTGGTGGCGCAGGTCCCGGCGACCCGTATTCCCGGCGAAGGCCCGCCGCCGTGGATGACACAGGGAACGGTCTCCGGCCTCTTTGGAAAGAGCCCGGCAAAGCCCTGCGCTCGTACGCGGGTGTCCGCCATCGCCATCTTGATGTAGATCCGAGCACCGAGCTGCCCTTTCGCCTTGGAGCTGCCGCAGCCCGTGACGAGCGCCAGGAGGCACGCCGCCAGCAGGAGAGCCCGTCGCACTACCAGTGGGCGACGGGCGAGATCGCGTCGAGGTCGGAGCGCGACCAGACAAAGCCCTCGTTGCCGCCGAAACCGGCGATCCCGACCGTGCCGCCTGCACGGTCACGTAGCCGGATCGCCCAACCACCAGGGAACCGGCCCCCGGAAAGCGTGAGCACGAGACGGCGGCCGTGGCGCAGAAACCGCGCTGGAGCATCTGTCGCCAGATCGAGGTAGACCGCGGTCCCCTGGCTCCCGCCGCTGACGCGCAGGGATCGGAAAGTCAGACGTGCGCGGGATGCTGACGCCACGGCCTCGGCGCTGAACACCGCCTCCTGCTCAAGCGCTTTGCGCCGCTCGACGCCGAGCTGTCGTCCGTGCCCAACGTGCTCGCGCCAGGAAGCGATCGTCCTGTCTACCTGCCTCGCCGAAAGATCCGCCGACCCGAGAGCGCCAGGACTCAGTGCTCCAGCCACCGACATGCCGATGGCCAGCAGCGTCACGGTCTTCAACGGCGGTCGCATTTCGCCGCGATCCTAGACGGCGCCCGTGAGCCTTGTGTAATTCGTTTCGGTCCGGCCGAGAATCCCGTGGGACGAGGTTTACCTCGCCCTCGACAAGGTCGGGCGACCCAAGGGTCGCCCCTACGCTCGCATTGCCTCACCCCTGGCGTCCGACCGAGAACCGTAGGTGCCCGCACCAAACCTGGTCAGACCGAGAACCCGTAGGGGCGAGGCTTGCCTCTCCCTCGCCACGGCCGGTTGGCCCATGGGTCGCCCTACAATGTCGGCTTGCGGCTTCTTCGTCGTCGAACCGAGGCGCCGCGCAAGCGTCGCCGCATTCGCAAGCTGCGCGTGTTTGCGTTGCTCTGCATCCTCTTCGTGCTAATGAGCGTCGCGTTCACGCTCGGCCTCGTCCGCGCCGTCGCCGGCGAGATCCCCGCACTCGATCCGTCGCAGCAGCGCGGCGATGTCGACAGCGTGATCTACGCGTCGAACGGGGTCACCCAACTCGCGGTGCTGCGCGGCTCGGAGAGCCGCGTGCTGGTGCCGACAATCGACGGAATCGCGCCGATCATGCGCCAGGCGATCGTCTCGGTCGAGGACCAGCGGTTCTACGAGAACAAGGGCGTCGACCTGCGCGGCATAGCGCGCGCGATCTGGCAGGACATCCGTAGCGGCAAGGTGGTCGAGGGCGGCTCCACGATCACGCAGCAGTTCGTGAAGAACGCCTATATCCGCAACCAGCGGACGCTCGGCCGGAAGGTGCGCGAGGCGGCGCTCGCGTGGCAGCTGACGCAACGCTGGAGCAAGGACCGGATCCTGCTCGCGTATCTCAACACGATCTACTTCGGGAACGGCGCATACGGCATCCAGCAGGCGGCGCTCACCTACTTCGGAATCGGCGCGGGCCACCTCGATCTGGCGCAATCCGCTTTGCTCGCCGGGATCCCGGCCGACCCGACTGCGTACGACCCGGTGACAAGCCCGGCCGAAGCGCGTGCACGCCGCCGCGAGATCCTGCTGATGATGGTCAAGCAGCAGAAGATCACCGTCGCGCAGCTGCGGCACGCGGACAAGGAGCCGCTCCCGAAAGCCCAGGATGTCCGACTTCCGAGCAACGGCGTCCTCGCGCCGTACTTCGTCAACTACGTCAAGGATCAGCTCGTCGCGCAGTACGGGACGCGCCGCGTGTTCGGTGGCGGCCTGCATGTAACGACGACGATCGACCTCGGGCTGCAGAACATCGCGCGGGCCGCGATCAAGAAGATCCTCCCCAACCCTGACGGGCCGGCGGCGGCGCTTGTCGCGATCGATCCGCGAGACGGCTCCGTAAAAGCGATGTTCGGCGGCACGAACTTCCGCACGAGTCAGTTCAACCTCGCGACGCAGGCCGAGCGCCAGCCAGGCTCGTCGTTCAAGCCGATCGTGCTCGCAACCGCGCTCCACGAAGGGCTGTCGCCGCTGACGTCGTTCGACTCGAAGCCGGTCACGATCTTCACCGGCGACCGCTACTGGCACGTGACGAACTACGAGAGCGACTACGTGGGCCGCTCGAATCTCGCCGACGCGATGGTGCATTCCGACAACGCGGTGTACGCGCAGCTGACGCAGCTCGCCGAGCCGAAGCACATCGTGGCGATGGCCCACGCGCTCGGAGTCCGCAGCCATCTCGACCCGTTCTTCTCGATCGGCCTCGGCGCCCTCGCCGTCAACCCGCTGGACATGACCCGCGCCTACGCGACGATTGCGAACGACGGGCAGCGCGTCGACAGCTCGATCTTCGGCGATCACCCGCGTGTCGTTCTCGAGGTGAAAGATGTGCGCTCGGGAAAGACTCACGGAAATGCGCCAATCGCGCACGAGGCCCTGACGAGTGCCGAGGCACGGACGCTGACCTCCATCCTGCAGCGCGTTGTGACGTCGGGCACCGGTGTGCGCGCCGCGCTTCCTGATCGGCCGGTCGCGGGCAAGACCGGGACAACAGATAACTACGGCGACGCATGGTTTGTCGGCTACACGCCGCAACTCGTGGTCGCCGTGTGGGTCGGCTATCCGAACGAGCTGAAGCCGATGCTGACCGAGTTCGGCGGCAGGCCGGTCGCGGGCGGAACGCTCCCCGCGGAGATCTGGAAGGAGTTCATGACGGGTGCGCTACCCGCGCTTGGCGATTCACCGCAGACGTTCCCCGGGCCGCCGTATCTGGGCTACAGCGAGCACCGGGTCGCCTATCGCAAGAACGCCTGGCGGCTCGACAACGGCTACTGCAAGGACACGCTGCCGGTCGTCTTCTTCAGCGGACGCAGCCCCGCAAGTGGGACGGCCGACTGCAAGCCAAACGAGGTCGAGGTGCCGAGTGTCGTTGGCAAGTCGGCCGAGTCTGCGACCGCGCGCCTCGCGCTGCAGCCGCTCGGCGTCAAGCTCGTGTACGCGCCGGCGAAGCCACGGACGCGACCCGGCGTCGTGATCCGCCAGTACCCACGCAGCGGCGGCCTCTCGGCACACGACTCGGTGACTCTCGTCGTTTCGAAGGCGCGCTACGGGCTGATTCCCGATCTCGTCGGATCGTCGCTCATCGCCGCGAGAGTGCAGATGAGAAAGCTGCGCCTGAAGCCCGAGATCGTCTACCGGAAGGGTGCGGCCGGCAACGTGCTGCTGCAGAACCTGCCGCCGGGCGTGGCCGCGGCGCCCGGCTTGCCGATCAGAATCGTCGTCGGGCGTTAGCCGGTTTCGAGACGAAGCGCGAACCGGCCGCGAGGAAGCGCCAGGGCTGCTCGGCCGCTTTCGTTATCCCGATCCGGATGTCGGTGACGACCTCGAGCTGCGCGGCCGGCGCTACGAGCTGGAACGGCGGTCGATCGATGTGCCGACCATTGTGTTCACCGGTGACGCCGAGCGCCTGCGTCAGTCGTCCGGGGCCAGAGCAGAGCAGCCGTTCGTCGAGAAGGCCTCGCCGTTCGCGGATCGCGTCGAGCCCGTGCGTTGGCTCGAGCGCGCGGATCAGCACAGCGGCACCGCGGCCTTCGGCTTCGCAGACAAGGTTGAGGCACCAGTGGATGCCGTACGAGCGGTAGACGTAGACGCCGCCGGGCGGGCCGAACATGACGACATTGCGGCCGCGCGAGCCATCGAAAGAGTGACTCGCGGGATCGTCCTCGCGGTACGCCTCGACTTCGACAATCGTGCCGCCGACGCCGTCGACAAGCAGCGTCCAGCCGATCAACGCGGGCGCGACATCGAGGACGTCGCGGCCGAGCAGCTCAGACGTCAACCCACTCCGGGCCGGGTTCGATGCGCCCGAACCCGTCCACGTGCGAGCACGCCACCGTGGCTCCCGAGCCTCCGAGTTCCTGGAGGAACGCGCGCCGCGTGGCAAGGCCTAGTTCGGGATCCGAGTCGTGCAGGAAATCCCATTCCGGGTGCGCGACGTGCTCGCGCGCGTGGACGACATCCGCGAGGAACACGAATCGCTCCGTCCCGTCTGTGAAGTCGAGACAAGCGTGGCCGGCGCGATGCCCTGGTGCCGAGCCGAGCCGCACACCGGGGACGATCTCGCCACCGTCCGCAACTCGATCGACCCGCACTCCGGCCCTGCGCAAGGTCGCGACGATCCGATCGGCATCCTCACCGAGATCAGCCGTCGTCTCGAGCGCAACGACACGCGCAGACGGCAAAGCGGGCGCGAGGCCGTCCGGATACTCGCCCACGACGATCCCTCCCGCATGGTCGGCGTCGAAGTGCGTGAGCACGACTGTCGTGACCTCGTCGGAGGAGCAGCTCGCGGCGGCGAGCCCATCGTCGAGCGTCACGAGGCGCACCTCCATGTCGAACGCGTCGTGGAAGACACCAAGCCCGGTATCGACGAGCATCACCTCGGCGCCGCGTCGGCAGAGCAATGCATGGCACGGCAGCCACGCGATCTCGTCCTCGCCCGCATCCGGATAGACCCACCGAAGCGGCGCGTGCAGCGCGTCCAGCGCGAGCAGCGAGATCGTCCAGCCGGCGACGGTGACGGAACGGGTCACGCGTCGAACAGCGGCGGCTGGTCTATACGCGCCGCACGCCGAGCCGCGCGTCGCCGTGGCTGAGCGCTGTCGGCGGCCGTGTCCAGTTCCTCGATGATCGTCTCCTGCGTGCGCGACGCCACAACGGGCTCCGCGATCCCCTCGACCCAGACCAGCGTGCGGCGCCCGTTGCCGCGCTCGCCGCCCACAATCGGCTCGAGCGCGTAGATCTTGTCCGCCCGAACGTACTTGCCGAACCCGAGAAACACCATCCGCGCGCCTGTCATCACACGCGAGCTTACGCCTCGGCGAGCTCGGCGAGAAACGGTCCCACGTCGAGCGGGCGGCCCGTTGCGTGCTCGATCGCGCCTCGCCAATCGGTTGTGCGGCCGATGCTGAAGAGGCGCTCGTTCAAGAATCTGGCCACCTCGGGGCTCGCGACGTAGCTCTCCCAGCTACCGGTCGCCTCGAGGAGATGCGCCTGCAGCTGCGACGCGACGATCTCGCCAAGAAGGTAGTTCTGGTAGTAGGCCGGCGAAGTCGAGAAGTGGATCTTCGCCGCCCAATCCGGCTGGTCTCGGTTGTCCGGCCGCGTCACCAGCTGGAAGCGCTCGACGAGATCCCACCACAGCCGGTTCAGATCCTGCTTCGGGTCGCGATACAACGCGCGCTCGAAGTACGCCATCACCGGCACCCAGCGCGCTACGTGGATGTGCTGCGCGACGCGCGCGCGGGTCAACTCGACTTCGGCCGCCGCAGCCTCGTCCGCAGGCATGCCCGCGTAGCGCGCGAGCCACGCGCCCGAGCGCGACATCCGGCCGAACAGCATCGCGGATGCCTCGGTCGTGATCAGGTGCGCGGCCGTGCGCAGGAAATACGGCAGCGAGGGATCGACGCCGTCGTCGTAGACGCCATGCCCGAGCTCGTGCAGAAGCGTCGCGAACCAGTACTCGGTCGGCGTCAGGTTGCAGAGGATGCGCACGTCGCCCTTGCGATCGACGTCCATACAGAACGCGTGCTGGCACTTGTTCTCGCGCTCGTAGAGGTCGGAGCGCGCGAGGATCGGCCGGACATCGAAGCCGACCTCGTCGAAGTAATCGGTCGCTATCTCCTCGAGCGAGCGCCCGGCGAACCAGCGGTCGAGATCGAGGTTCGCCGCCGGAGCCTCCTGGAAGAACGGGTCGGCGTAGTGCCACGGCCGGAGGTCGCCGGTTGTCCGCGCAAAGCGCTCTGCGAGACCTGCGTCGAGGCGCTCCTTGTAGCGCTCGTAGGCGGCCTGCGAGCCGGCGAGGATCGCGTCGAGCGTCTCGAAGACCTCGTCCTCGTCGAGCTCGTCCAGTTCGAGCGACATCGAGTAGTAGTTCGCGTAGCCGAGCTCCTTGGCGGCTTCGTTGCGCGCGCCAACAAGCTCGAGGAGGTGCGGCGCGACCTGCGCCCCGATCTGCTTCGACGCCTCCCACGCGCGCTCGCGCTGGCCGAGGTCGTCCGAACGTTCGAGGATCTCGCGGATCTGGTTCTCGCCCGCGCGCGCACCGTCGAGATCGGCGCGGAACGTGTTGAACAGACCTTCGACGACCTTCTCGAGCTTCACGATGCGCTCGATCGCCTCGGCCGACAGCTGGTTCGGGGCATGGCCGTTGCGGAGGAGAACGGCCTGACGGCGAAGTTGTGGGTCGACGTCGTCGGCGTCCGCGGCCGCGAGCCAGAACGCGTACGGCTCCGGGCGCGAAAGGACAGTACGCAGCTCGGTGTCGAGGCGCGTGCTCTCGAGTTCCCAGTGCTCCTCGCTCGTCACGTTCAACTGCCACGACGCTTCCGACGCGGCGGCGAGCAGCGGCTCGATCTCGGCCTGGATCGCCTCGATCCGCTCCGCGAGCACTTCATTCGAGATCGTCATCCGGCGAGAGCCTCCTTCAGTGTGGCAACGATGTACGCCTGATCGCTCTGATCCAGTCGAGCGTGGAATGGGAGCGCGAGCGTGCGCGCGCTGAGGCCCTCGGCGATCGGGCACAGGCCTTCCTTGAAGCCGTAGCGCTCGCGCATGTACGACTGCAGGTGGATGCACGGCAGGTAGCGCGCAGTCGCGACGCCGGCGTCGGTGAGCTTGGCAATCACGGCCTCGCGATCGGCTCCGGCCGGCAGCGCGACGACGTAAACGAACCAGGAGCGCTCGTGGTCGGCGTCATCGGCCAGCGGCAGCTCGAGCCCGTCCAAGCCGGCCAGCATCGTGTTGTAGCGCTGCGCGACCGTCGTGCGCGCGGCGAGGATCCTGTCGAGCTTCTCGAGCTGCCCGATGCCGATCGCGGCTCGGATGTCGTCCAGGCGGTAGTTGAAACCGAGCCGCGCGTGGTCGAGCCAGCCGCCAGCGTCGGCGCGACCCTGGTTGCGCAGCGACTTGAGTAGCAGCCACTCGGCCTCGGAATGCGTCGTGACCATCCCGCCCTCGCCGGTCGTGATCTGCTTGTTCGGGTAGAACGCGAAGACTGACGAGGTTCCGTGCGAGCCGACGCGAGCGCCCTTGTAGCGGGCGCCGAGCGCCTCGCAGGCATCGTCGATCAAGGTGAGCCGGTGCCGCTCGCAGATCTCCTGCAGCGGGCCGAGCTCACACGGGTAGCCGTAGATGTCGACCCCAACGATCGCCGTAGTTCGCGGCGTGATCGCAGCTTCAACGGCTGCGGGATCGAGGTTCAGCGTGCGCGGATCGACATCGGCGAACACGGGCGTCGCGCCCTCGTAGATCGCGCAGTTCGCCGACGCGACGAACGAGTACGGCGACGTGATCACCTCGTCCCCGGGGCCAACGCCGGCAGCGACGCAGAGCAGGTGCAGCCCCGCCGTGCCGCTCGAGACGGCTGCAGCGTACGGCGCGCCGACCGACGCAGCGAACAGCTCCTCGAAGCGCTCGATCGACGGGCCGAGCGACAGCCTCCCCGACCGCAGCACCTCGATCGCGAGCTCCTCCTCGCGGTCGTCGAGCCAAGGTGCGGAGAGCCCGATCTGACGGACGGTCGAGCTCACGCTCCGGTTGACGCCGCCGCGCGCGCCGTGTCCACAACGTCGAGCCAGGAGCCCCAGCGCTCGTCAAGCCCGTTGACGGTCGCGAGGTACGCCTTCTGGACCTCAAGCGTGACGGCGCCGATCCCAATCTCGATGTCGTCGACAGCGCGCACCGGCGTCACCTCGGCAGCGGTGCCGGTCATGAACACCTCGTCAGCGAGATGAAGATCGGGCCGGATCAGACTCGACTCCTCGACGATGTAGCCAAGCTCGCGCGCGATCGTGATCACCGAGTCGCGGGTGATGCCCGCGAGGATCGAGGTCGAGAGCGGCGGTGTGCGAATCACGCCGTTCTTCACCACGAAGATGTTCTCGCCCGGGCCGTCGGCGATGGTGCCGTCGTCGGTGAGCAGAATCGCCTCGTCGTAGCCGCCGCGCCGCGCCTCGGTGGTCGCGAGCATCGAGTTGAGATAGACACCCGACGCCTTCGAGACGTGCGGAATCACGTTCGCACCGACGCGCTTCCAAGACGAGATCTTCGTCGTGATCCCGTTGTCGAGCGATCCCTCACCGAGATACGAGCCCCACGGCCAGTTCATGATCACGGTCTCGACCGGGTTCCCCGCGGTGGAGACGCCGAGCTCGCCGTAGCCGTAGAAGGCGATCGGCCGGATGTAGCTCGACGCAAGTCCGTTGACCGTCACGAGCTCGTGCGTCGCCTCGCGCAGCTCCTCGACCGAGTACGGGATGTCCATGTACAGCAGACGGGCGGAGTCGTGCAGCCGGCGCATGTGGTCGGCCAGCCGGAACACGGCAGGGCCTTTCGGTGTCTCATAGCAGCGAATCCCCTCGAACACACCAGTGCCGTAATGCAGGCCGTGGACGCCGACATGGACCTTCGCATCGGCCCAGTCGACCAGCTCGCCGTTCATCCAGATCTTCTCGGTCGCTTGCATGGCTGCTCTCCTCAGTCTTCGGCCGGCGTTGGAGCTGAATCGTACGCGGGCTGTTCGACGACGTCCATCGGTTCCCCTCTCGCTAACCGAACCAGCTCGGTGGGAGTGAGCGCGACCATGTGCCGCGGCGAACCTCCGCCGACCCAAACGAGCGGCTCGGTCAGCAGTGTCTGCTCGACGAGAACGCGCTTACCGCTGCCCGGGAAAGGCCCGACGGAGCCTGGCGTAAAGCCGGTGGTGGCCTCGACTTCGGCTGGTAGGGCGACACGGGCTTCGGCGGCGTTTGCTGCTCGCGCGATCTTCGCTGTGTCGGCCCGCCGGTCTCCGGGGACGAGCACGACGACCGGCGTCCCATCGCAGACGAACACGAGCGACTTCACGATCTGATGCAGCTCGCAGCCAATGGTCTCAGCCGCTTCCTGCGCCGTTGCTGCACCGCCGGCGAGCTCCTCGAGCCGCGCCTCAGCGCCGGACTCACGCAGGAAAGCGGCAACGCGATCAACCGATTCCGGCCAGGCGCTCGTCATCGGCCAAGGCTACCGTTGCGTTCGTGCATGGAGTTCAGGTACGGCGGGTCAGCGAGGCAGATTGGAACGCGCTGCGCGATGTCAGGCTCCGCTCTCTCGCAGATTCGCCCGACGCGTTCGGGTCGACCCTCGAACGCGAGGCGGCGTTCGGCGACGCCGATTGGCAAGAGTGGGCGCGCGACGCAGCGGCTGGCAGCGCTGAGACCTGTTTCCTCGCCTGGCTCGACGACGAGCCAGTTGGCGTCGTCGGCGCGTACGCCGAGGAGAGACGCGATCACGTTGGGCGGCAAGGTTTCGGTCGAGCACTCATCGAAGCGATTGTTTCCTGGTCAGCTGAGAATGGGGCTCCGACGATCCGCCTCGACGTGATGGTCAGTAACGTCGAGGCTCGTCGACTCTACGAGAGCTTTGGCTTCGCGCCGACCCGACAAACGAAGCAGTACGAGGACAGGCCGCATATCACGACGGTCGAGCTGGAGCGGGAAGCTCAGTAGAGGAACGGGACAAGGCGGAAACGGACGCGGCTTGCGTACTCGTCGTAGTCCGCATAGCGCTCGCGGAGGAAGCCTTCCTCCACGCGCGCTTTGAGCGCCCACACCACGCCGAGCACGACGGTGACGATCAGAGCCAGGACGCCGGCGTACAGCGAGTAGCCCGCGAAGAACAGGAGACCCGCCGAATAGATCGGATGGCGGACGATCCGGTAAGGCCCGCGGTCGACCAGCTCACCGCTCGCGAGTGGTCTTGGATACGGCGTGAAGCCGCGGCCGAGCAGCCGCGACGACCAGACCGCGATCGCACCGCCTGCGACCACCGACACGAGACCGACGACCGAGAGAGTCCGCTGCGCGCCGTGCGGCCACTCCGGCGGGAGGAACCCGACGCCGACAAGCACCGCCATGACCGCGAACTGCAGCCACACCCACCCGGCTCCTCGTCCGCTCGTGCTCACGGATCAGGCCAGGTCGATGAAGCGGGCGTCGCCGATGCCCTCAGCGTGCAGCTGCTCGACGAGCTCCGGCGGACAGGCGGTGTCGATCGAGAACACCATCAGTGCGCGCCCGCCTTCCTTCGTCCGGGACACGGCCATGTTGGCGATGTTCACTCCGGCCTCGCCGAACATCGTCCCGACACGACCGATCACGCCGGGCACATCGTCATAGCGGAAGAAGACCATCCGCGCTTCGAGCTCGATGTCGATCGCGTAGCCGAGCGCGCCCGCCAGGAAGAGTCGTGGCTCCGGGCCGATCGTCGTGCCGGCGACGGCGATCTCCTCGGTTGCGGTCTTGACGCGCACCTCGACGAGGTTCATGTACTCGCGTGAGGCGCGGAACCGTTCCTCTGCAACGTCGATCCCCCGCTCTCGCGCGATCAACGGCGCGTTCACGTAGTTCACGGTCTGATCGACGCGGCCCTGGAACGCGCCGTTGAGCGCCGCGACCGTGAGCAGCCGTGTGTCGTGATCGGAGAGCGGGCCGTGGGCACCGACGACGATCTGTCTTGGCGCTCCGCCTGCCAGCTCCAGCGCAAGCCGACCGAGTTTCGCCGCGAGCGGGATGAAAGGCCCGAGCACTTCGAAGTCGGCCACGTCGACGATCGGAATGTTGACCGCGGTCGAAACCACCCCGCCTTCGAGCGCGGCCGCTACCTGCTCGGCAACAATCACGCCGGCGCGATCCTGGGCCTCGTCGGTGGAGGCGGCGAGGTGCGGGGTGACGACGATGTTGTCCAACTCAAGCAGCGGCCCCGTGTACGGCTCGCTCGAGAAGACATCGAGCGCAGCCCCGGCGAGCTTGCCGGAGCGGATCGCGTCGCCGAGAGCTTCCTCGTCGACGAGCCCGCCACGCGCCGCGTTCACGAGGCGCGCGCCGTCGCGCATCTTCGCGATCGACTCGCGCCCGATTAGCCCGGTCGTCTCCGGCGTCAGCGGCGAGTGCAGCGTGACGAAGTCTCCCGCGCCGAGCGCGTCGCCGAGCGTCGGCGAATGCTCCACGCCAAGCTCGCGGAAGCGCTCGTCTGAGACGAACGGGTCGTAGCCGACGACGCGCATCCCGAGGCCAAGCGCGCGCCGCGCAACCTGCTGCCCGATCCGGCCGAAGCCGATCACCGCGAGCGTCTTGCCGTCGAGCTCCACCCCGCCCCAGCGGCTCCGCTCCCAGCGGCCCTGCTTTAGCGCAGCGTGCGCCTGAGGGATGTTGCGCGCGAGCGCGACGAGCAGGCCGATGGTCTGCTCCGCGGCCGAAACAACGGTTGCCTCGGGCGCGTTCGCGACGACGATCCCGCGCCGCGTCGCCGCATCGACATCGACGTTGTCCACGCCTACCCCAGCTCGGCCGATCACCTTCAGGCGCTCCGCCTTTGCGATCACCTCGGCCGTGAGCTTCGTGGCCGAGCGGATGATGATCGCGTCGTAGCCGGCGATGATCTCGTCGAGCGGCGACTCGCTATCGACATCGACGTCGAACTTCGCCCGCAGGAGGTCGACGCCGGCTTCCGCGATCGACTCCCGGATCAGCACCTTCACGGAACCGCCACAGCTTCCCCGTAGGCCTCGAGCGCGCGCGACACGGCGACGCCGCGTGTGATCGGCGCACCCATGTCGGTGAGGATCAGCTCAACAGCGGCGAGCGCGGTCGTGATGTCGAAAACGTCGAACCAGCCGATGTGGCCGATGCGAAACAAGCGCGTGGCCATGTCGCCATGGCCGCCCGCGACGGTGATCCCGAACCTGTCGCGTAACGCGAGCACGAGCTCCTTCGCGTTGGCGCCCTCGGGCGTGAAAATCGCGGTGACGACAGCCGAGCTCTCGTCGTCGGGCGAGAACAGCTTCAGGCCCATCGCCTTCGCGCCCTCGCGGCACGCGCGCCCGAGCGCCGCGTGGCGCGCGAACGCGGTGTCGAGGCCGGCGTCGAGGATCATGCCGAGCGCAACATCGAGGCCGGCGACGGTCGCAACGGCAGGCGTGAACGGCGTTCCGAGCGATTCGTACGACTTCCGGTAGCGGTGCCAGTCGAAGTAGAACCGCGGCGATGTCGCCAACTCGCATCGCTCCCAGGCCGCCGGCGACACCGCCGCGAACGCGAGCCCTGGCGGCGACATCAGCGCCTTCTGCGAGCCCGAAACGACGACGTCGAGCCCCCACACGTCGGTCTCGAGCGGCACCGCACCGAGGCTGGATACGGCGTCGACGACGACGAGCGCACCCGCGGCCTTCGTGACGGCGGCAAGTGCTTCGATGTCCGCCACGACACCGGTCGAGGTCTCCGAGTGGACGAGAAAAACGACGTCAGCGGGTTTCTCCGCGAGAGCGCGCGCGAGGTCGTCAGCGCGTGGAGTCTCGCCCCAGGCGACAGCGAGCGACGTGACATCGGCGCCGTAAACCGACGCCAGCTTGGCCCACCGCTCGCCGAACTCGCCATGCGATACAGCGAGCACGCTGTCGCCCGGCGAGACGAGGTTCGCCACGGCCGATTCGAACGCCCCTGTACCCGAGGCGGTGAACAGCAGGACGTCGTTCGTCGTGCAAAAGACCTGCTGGAGCCGGCCGACGGTGCGCTCGAGCAGCACACGAAAGTCGGGCGCGCGGTGGTGGATCATCGGCGCCGCGGTGGCCGCGAGCACCTCCGGCGGCACCGGCGTCGGGCCCGGGGTCAGGAGGTGTTTCTTCACCGGCACTGCCTCCAGGGTACCGAGGCCCCCGACGGCGCTTGTCGGTTGCCGTTACTTGCGGGGGCGGTGCCCGGCGAACGTGACGACCTGCTGGAAGGTCGGTCGGTTCGTCCAGCGCATCGTGTCGGAGAGGACACCGGACGTGAAGATCACACGTTCGGCGTTCGCATCGGCGCGCCACTGGGTCGGATCGGAGCCCTGCGTCTTCGCTAGACCGGCGGCAGCCGAACCGAGTGCGGCCCACAGCGCATCGCGGCACGTGCCGAGGTCACCCGAGCCGCAGAAGCGCGTCGCGAACGGCCCGCGCACCGGCTTTCCGAGCAGCGTGCGCAAGTCCTTCGCGACGTAGCCGTACCAGCCGGTGATGTACGACGAGCCGCCGTCGTTCGCGTCGTCGCTGCGCCCCTGGAGCTGCGCTGCAAGCCGATCGGTGAGCGGGCCACCGAGCACGGGCGAGAGCACCGCGTCGGCCAGTTTCGGGAACGCAGCGTCGATGATCGCGGCGCCCGCCGCATCAACCTTGCCGTCGCCATTCGCATCGATCCGGCTTGCGCCCGACGTCAACCACTGGTCGAGGAGAACGGCCGACTGTTGTGCGAGCGGCGTCGCGCCAAGCTCCGGGCCGGAGTCGAGAACCTCGCGGATCACCGGCCACACGCGAACAATCCGGAGATCCTGCGTCGCCGATTCGTTCATCGCCGAGACGACGCTCGCGAGCGTGTGCTTCTTCAGCTTCGCGATCTTCGGCGTGAACAGATCGACCCGCTGGATCGAGCCGTAGGACAGATTCGAGTCGGCCGCGCCGACATCGGCCGCGGGCTTGTTGTTCCAGTTCAGGAGCACGCCACTCGGCGGATTGATCGCCTGCGGGTGCTCGCTCGTGCGCAGGAAGCCCTGCCACTCGAACTGGCCGCTGCCGATCGTCGGCAGCGCTGGATCGGTTCCTGGGGCGCGTACCGGCAGCCGGCCGCTCGAGTAGAACGCGATGTCCTTGTCGTCGGCGTAGAACCAGTTGAACGAGAACTCGACTTTGGACATGGCCGAGATGAACGTCTTGGGCGAGTTCACCTTCCCGGTGTCGAGGTCGTAGAAGCCCTGTGCGGAGAGCAGCTCGCGCCCACGCGTCGAGCGCATCGCCGACACACCGACCTTGACGCCGCCGACCGTCGCATAGCCGAGGAGCGGCCCGTGCGCTGTCTCGTAGAACGCGACCGGCTGATCCGGCTGGCCGTTCGCGCGCAGCATGCCGGCGTCGAAACGCTGCATCGCGAGGCACTGGCCGCGGAAGAGGTAGTGGTGGTCGTCACTGCCGCAGAGCGTTTCTGTAAAAACGTCGATGTTGTCGGCCTGCGACGAGGTCGCGCTCCACGCGAAGTCGGCACCGCGACCGATGACGACGAACGGGACTCCCGGGAACACAGCGCCGCGGGTCGCGAAGCCGCCGCCTTCGAGATCCATCTCGGCGAAGAATTCGGGGAAGAAATAGCCGACCTGTGGCCCGGCGACGAACAGCGGATGGCCGGTCGCGGAGCGCTTCGCGCCGATCAACAGCGCGTTTGAGGCGAATGCGGGCTGCTGGAGCGGCGCGCCGACGAACGAGCCGTCGTCGAGGCTTGCGCTCCCCGGCGCGGGCTTGCTTGGAAGCTCGAACGGGAAGCTGCCGGGCGCGGTGACGGGCGCCTCGGGATCGTTCGCCTCGCGCAGGTCGTCGAACACCGAACGGCCCTTGTCCGCACCGAGCGAAGTCTGGAGCGCGGAGAGGAACTCGCTGTTCGTCACTTCCTGCCCACCGTTCGCGCCGAAACGGGCGGCGATCAGCGCGGCCGCAGCGATGACGTCGTTCGCGGTGTACGGCTCGACCGGGATCTCCTTCGCACGGTAGTAGCCGTTGATCCCCTTCACGTACGCGTTGACGACCGCGATCATGCTGCGCCCGACGGGGCCGCTCTGGTTGAGCGCGTCGATCTGGTTCGCGAGAAACGCCTCGGTCTGCGCGCTCGGGATGAAGGTCTTGCCGGAAAGCGCGAGCTTAAGTGGGTCGATCCCAGGGACGTCGAGCGCCGCGATGCGCGCCGGGCCGCGGATCAACGCGAGGAGCAGGCCGCGGTCGGCTGCCGTCACCCAGCCAGCGCCGTACGCGACATCGGCCTGCGTCTTGCCGAAGACATGCGCGACGCCGAACCGGTCGCGCGCGATCCTCAACCCCGCCTTCGGCCGCTCGACCGACTTCGGCTTCTCCTTGCCGAGCCCAAGCGGCTCCGGCTTGAACAGGCGCTTGATGTCGGCCTCGGTGACCTTCCCGCGCAGCGGTGTGAGGGCGTCGTACAGCTTCGCCTGGTCGTTCGTGTTCTTGTCGAAGCTGAGGCCGCCATTCTCGCCGGGCGGCAGGATGCTGTACGCCTCCGCCGCGTAGTCCGCCGGGCGCGGCAGCGACGGCGGCGCCGCCGAGAGCGGCGAAAGCGCGACGAGACCAACAAGCAGGGCGAGCGCAACCGCCAACGGCAGACGATGCCTCATGGCGGCTGAGACTACACCCCGCGCCTGCTGGTTAGGCTCCGCGCGGTGAACACGATCCTCGCTTTCGCCGCTGCGCTCGTTTCGTTACGGCTGGCCGCCGATCTCGTGCGCCGCGCGCGGGCGCGGCGATCGCCGGAACTCACGGCGTGGGCAGCGTCGCTCGCCGCGTACGCCGCGGCTTCGACGGCGCTTGCTGCCGGCGCCGCGGGCGGCTGGCACGACGCGACGTTCCGCGTCTATTACCTCTTCGGCGGGCTGCTGACCGCGCCGCTCCTCGGCGTCGGGTCGCTCCTGCGCGCCGGGTTCCGCCGCGCTGTGCCTGTCGGTCTCGTCTACTGCGGGCTCGCCGTCGGCGTCGCCGTCGCGATGCCGCTGACGCGCGTTGTCTCCGGAACCGGGATCCCGAGCGCGCAGAGCCATCTCGACGTCTTCCCCGCCCGAGTGCTGGCAATCGCGGGCAACTCGCTCGGGACGCTCGCGGTGGTCGCGGTGGCGATCATGACGCTCCGTCGCCGCCCGCTCGGCAACGCGCTGATCGTCGGCGGAGTCGGCGTCGCAGCCCTCGGTAGCGCACTCACCGGGCTAGGCGAAGCGGGAACGTCGGCCTTCTTCGCGATAGCAGCGGCGCTGCTCTACGGCGGCGCCGTCGCGACTCGTTAACCGGCGAGCTTCTTCGTGACGAGGTCGTTGACGGCTCGGGCGTTCGCCTTGCCGCCGGTCTCTTTCATCACCTGGCCGACGAAGAAGCCGAGCAGCCCGGTCTTGCCGCCGCGATATGCCTCGACTTGAGCCGCGTTGGCAGCGAGGATCGCATCGACGATCGGCTCGAGCAGCGCCTCGTCCGAGACCGCTTCGTCGGCGAGATAGGGCGCAGCGCTGAACCCGGGCTCGGCGAGCTTGCCGATCGCCTGGTCGAAGGCCTGGCGTGGAATCCGATCACGGGCGCTGATCAGAGCCGCAAGCTCGCCCGGCGAAACGGCTGAAGGGTCGACCCGCGCGCCCACGAGGTTGTTCGCGATCACGTTCGCGGCGGCTTTCCCGCCGGCCCCAGCGGCAACGGTCGCCTCCCACAGCCGATCGAGCCCGCCGCTCACCAGAACCATCGACTGCTCGAGATCGAGCGCCTGCTCAACACGGCGGATGCGCGTCGCAGGCAGCTCCGGCAGCTCCGCGCGCAACCGCGCGATCAGCTCAGCCGACGGCTCGATCGGGACGAGATCGGGCTCGGGGAAGTAGCGGTAGTCGTCGGCCTCCTCTTTCGAGCGCCGCGGCGTGAGCGTGCCGCTCGCCCCGTCGAAGTCGAACGTCTCCTGGCGTAACTCTTTGCCGGACTCCCAGACACCGATCTGGCGCGCGACCTCGGCGTCGATCCCGCGCGCGACGTAGCTGAACGAGTTCATGTTCTTCAGCTCGCAGCGTGTCCGCAGCTCCGTCGAGCCCTTCGGGCGAATCGAGACGTTCGCGTCGACGCGCAACGTGCCCTTCTCCATCTCGGCGTCCGAGATCCCGAGCTCGACAATCGTCTGACGTAGCAGCTGCAGAAACCGCTTCGCTTCATCGGAGGAGCCGATGTCCGGCGCGGTGACGATCTCGACGAGAGGAGTCCCGCCGCGATTGAAGTCGACGAGCGAGATCTCAGCACCGCCGATTCGGCCCCTCGCACCGCCGACGTGAACGGTCTTTGCAGCGTCCTCTTCCAGGTGGGCGCGGACGATGCCGACGCGGTGGTCGCCGTGCTCCGTCGGCACGATCATAGTGCCGTTTCTGCAAAAAGGCAGATCGTACTGGGAGATCTGATATCCCTTCGACAGATCCGGGTAGAAGTAGTTCTTGCGCGAGAACACCGCGCGCGACGCGATTTCGCAGTCGAGCGCGAGCCCGAGCTTGATCGTCCAGTCGATCGCCTGTCGGTTCGGCACCGGCAGGGCGCCCGGGAAACCGAGGCACACGGGGCACGTCTGCGTGTTCTCGCCGCCACCGACGCCGTAGCCGGACGCGCAGCGACAGAACATCTTTGTCCGCGTCTTGAGTTGAACGTGGATCTCGAGCCCGATCACCGGCTCCCAGGCGCCAGCGGCTGCCATCAGCGGTACCTCGTGGGGACCGTGTCGAAGCCGATTGCCTGCTCGAGTGCGTGGCCGGCGCGGAACAGCGTGTTCTCGCCGAACTGCGCGCCGATCAGCTGCAGCCCGACCGGAAGGCCCTCGGACAAACCACACGGCACGTTGAGCCCGGGCAGCCCCGCGAGGCACGACGGGATCGTGAGCACGTCGCAGGCGTACATCGCGAGCGGATCGGCAGCCTTGTCGCCGATCGGGAACGCAACGGTCGGCGCAGTCGGGGTCGCGATGATGTCGAACTTGTCGAGCGCGTCGCGGTGCTCGCGGATCAGGAGTGTGCGTACCCGCTGCGCCTGGCCGTAGAAGGCGTCGTAGTAACCGGCCGAAAGTGCGTAGGTGCCGAGCATGATCCGGCGCTTCGGCTCGGGGCCGAAGCCAGCGTCGCGCGTGCGCTCGACCATTTCCCGGTACGTGCTTCCGTCGACGCGCGTCCCGTAGCGGACGCCGTCGTAGCGGGCTAGATTCGACGAGGCCTCGGCCGGCGCGACGAGGTAGTAGCACGCCATTCCGTACTCGAACGACAGCGGCAAGTCGCATTCGCCGACCTCGGCGCCGAGCTCACGCGCGCGGGCGATCGCCTGGTCGAACGCTGCGCGGACGCCGGGCTCGATCGCAGTGAGCCCGTCGACCTGCTTCGGCACGCCGATCCGGAGGCCGTCGAGACGCTCGTCGGTCGGCAGAGTGACCTGCTCCGGCAGCTCGACGGTGGTCGCGTCGCGTGGGTCGCGGCCGGCGATGATCGAGTAGAGGAGCGCGCAGTCCCGCACGTTCTTCGCGACAGGCCCGATCTGATCGAGGCTCGATGCGAACGCGACGACGCCGTAGCGCGACACCGTCCCGTACGTTGGTCGCAGACCGACGTTGCCACAAAGCGCAGACGGCTGCTTGATCGAGCCGCCCGTGTCCGAACCGAGCGCCCACGGAGCAAGCCCCGCCGACACCGCGGCAGCCGATCCACCGCCCGAACCCCCGGGAACGCGCGTCGGATCCCACGGGTTGCGCGACGGCCCGAAGGCCGAGTTCTCGGTCGACGAGCCCATCGCGAACTCGTCGGTATTCGTCTTTCCGAGCAGTGTCAGGCCGGCGCCCTTGCAGCGCTCGGCGACGGTCGCATCGAAGACAGGGACGTAGCCCGCGAGGATTTTCGAGCCAGCGGTCGTCTCCACGCCCTGCGTCGAGATGACATCCTTGAGCGCGATCGGAATGCCCTCGCCCACTGGCTCCTCGATCGTGCGGAGGTAGCAATGCAGCTCCGGGTCGCGCTGCGCGATCGCATGGCGGTACGCCGCGTGGAGCTCGGCCGGCGACAGCTCCTTGTGCTCAACGAGGCCCTGCGCGTCTTCCGCGGTCAGCCGCAGCGTGTCGATCACAGCCTCCACGCCGCTTTCCGATTCGGTTTCCAGCAAAGTCTCCAACCCCCCATGGGGGGCGACGAGGCCCCCTTACAGACACGGTATCGGTGGAACTCGGCCGTGTCTGTGCTGGCTTTGTGCCAATTCAGCGACATCTCGTCCACAGCTCGCGCCAAGCCGCTCAAACCGTGGGCGGCACACGGAACAGCGGGCCATCGACCGCCGGCGCGTTCGCGAGCGCCTGGTCGAAGTCGAGGGACGCGTGCGGCTCGTCATCCGCCAGCACGTTGACGACCGCGAGCGGATGCGAGGTCGGCGGCACGTCGGAGAGGTCGAGCTCGGCGACCTTCCCGACCGCGTCGAGAATCGCGCCGAGCTCGGCGGTCAGCTGCTCGATCTCGTCGTCGCGCAGGTCGAGGCGCGCCAGTCGCGCCACGTGAAGAACCTCATCCCGCGTGATCGCCATCGTGTTCATCCTTCCACATGCGCTCAGCGCCACCCGGCGCACAAACACTGCAGGCCCCCTCTCGGAGGCCCGCAGCACAAAGCTCGATTCCGAAAAGACTAGGCGGCCGAGACGTTCGCTGCCTGGGCACCCTTAGGGCCCTGGACGACCTCGAACTGCACCTTCTGACCCTCGGTCAACGACTTGTAGCCCTCCATCGTGATCGCCGAGAAGTGAACGAAGACATCGTCACCGCCCTCGCGCTCGATAAACCCGTAACCCTTCTCGTTCGAAAACCACTTGACGGTGCCCTGCTCCAAGCTGAACGTCCTCCTACAAGAGCGCCGGCTTGCGCCGCCGCGACTGACAAAGCGGGCGAACGCTACCGTCAGTTTCCGCGGAATGCAAGCAACCCGCGGCGGTAGCGCGCGGCCCGCAGCGTCGAGCGGAGCAGCAACGCGATCGTCATCGGCCCGACGCCACCCGGAACCGGCGTCAGGTACCCGGCCACTTCGGCCACGGCCGGATCGACATCCCCGCGGAGGCCGTGCTCAGTGCGGTTGATCCCGACGTCGACGACGGCAGCGCCTGGCTTCACCATGTCGGGCGTCACAAGCCACGGGCGGCCGACGGCCGCGACCACGATGTCTGCTCGCCGCGTGTGCTCCGCAAGATCCTTCGTGCGCGAGTGACAGATGGTGACCGTGGCGTTCGCGGCGAGCAGCAGAATCGCCATCGGCTTGCCGACGATCTCGCTCCGCCCGATCACGACAGCATCCGCCCCGCCGACCTCGACGCCATACTCCGCGAGTAATTCCATGCAGCCCCAGGCGGTGGCCGGAATGTGGAGCGGCGTCCCGAGATAGAGATTCCCCGCGTTCACCGGGTGGAAGCCGTCGACATCCTTGATCGGATCAACCGCGTGCGTCACGCGCACCTCGTCCATCCCCTTGGGGAGCGGCAACTGGACAAGCATCCCGTCGATCGAGTCGTCGGCGTTCAGCTCCTCTATGAGCGCGACGACCTCGTCTTCGGGCGTCGACGCCGGCAGTCGAACGTCGCGCGTCTGGATCCCTACCTCCGTCGCAGCGGCGTGCTTGCGAGCGATGTAGATCTCCGAAGCCGGATCGTCGCCGACCAAGATCGTCGCCAAGCCCGCGCTGCCGAGCTCCCTTGCCTCGACCGCGACCTCGGCGCGGATGCGCGCGGCCAGGGCGGTTCCGTTCATGAGAGTGGCTGTCATGCGGGCGACTTTACCGACGTCCTACTGACCGATACCTCAAGGGGGGGAGCGCGGGCGCCGATATGCGCGGTTAGGACACCCATGCCATGCTGAGAATCTTCCTCGCCGGAGCTGCGATCGTCACCGTCTTCGTGTTCGCCAAGCGCGATCACTGGCTGGAACGGACGGGTTTCGTTGGGACCTGCGAGATCACCCAGGCGCCAGCCGGCGATACCGGCCAGTGGTGGTCGTGCAAAGAGGGTCTCGTGTCCGGCTACCCGATGCTCACGCAGGAGAATTGCGACAGCCGGGAGGTCATCGCAAAGCGCGAGCTGTGGCGCTGCCCGACGCCGCTGACGCAAGTGCCGGGTGCGTTCTAACCGGCTCGGCGCCGCACGGCAAGGCCGGTCAGCGTTTCGCGCACGACCCGTTCCGCGACGAGCGCTGTGATGTCGGCCGAGGCGACCGCTGTCGGCAGCACTTCGACGACATCCATCCCGACGAGATCGAGTTGCACGGCGATTGCGCGGCAGGCCCAGAGCAGGTCGGCTGAAGTCATGCCGCCCGGCTCGGGTGTCCCCGTCCCAGGCGCGAACGCTGGATCGAGCACGTCGACGTCCACCGACAGGAACACGGGGCCGGCACCGACGATCTCGACGGTCCGGCGCACGACCTCGGCGATGCCGAGATCGCGGACGTCGTGCATGAAGAAGCTCGCGATCCCCTGCTCAGCCTGCCAGCCGAACTCGTGCTCACCGGGCCAGTAGCCGCGGAGGCCGATCTGGACGTAGCGCTTCGGATCGACATGGCCATCGCGGACGAGCCTGTACATCGGCGTCCCGTGCGACACCTCGACACCGAAAACCTCCTCCCCGGTGTCCGTGTGGGTGTCGAAGTGGACAAGGCCAACGGGGCCATGCTTCGCGCGAACAGCCTTGATATCTGGCTCGGCGATCGAGTGGTCACCGCCGAGGATGATCGGAATCGCACCGGCAGCGACGACCTCGGCGACGATCTGCTCGATCGCCGCGTGTGTCTTCGCAGGGTCGGAGGGAACGACGGGCGCGTCGCCGTAATCGACAATCCGCAGCTCGGCGAACGCGTCGACTTTCGCCTCGAGGTGTGGCCCCGACGGGCAACCGGCAGCACGAATCGCCCGTGGGCCAAAGCGCGTGCCCGAGCGATCGGAAACGAGGTCGTCGGTCGGCGCGCCGACAATCGCCACGTCGACTCCCTCCAGGTCGTGCGCATCCTGCGTGTACGGCGCGCCGCCGAACGTGAGCAGGCCTGCGTAGTCCGGCTTGTCGGGCAGGCCGAGGGCCTTCCAGCGCTGAAGCGGGTCGATCATCCGGCCAGCATCGTACGGACGCGCTGCCCAACGAGCTCGACGCTCGAGCCTGCGAGTTGCTCGCCGAGCACGACCGAGCCGAGCTCGTTCGCCTCGCGCACGAGCCGGTCGCGCTCAAGATCGAGCTGACCGCGAACGACAACGAGCGCCGCGCGAACACGCGCTGCCCACGTGTGAAGCCCATCGAGCGTCGGCTCCGGCCGAGCACGGCCCGATTGCGACACGCGCGAAAGCTCGGCGAGCCGGCCGGCGATCTCCTGGGCCTGCGCGACGAGCTGCCGGACATCGGCCCGAGCGGCGCCCTCGGACTTCACAAGCGTCGCGCGCGTGCAGGCGATCCGGTCGACACGGGCGACCGCATCGCGCACCGCGTCCTGCGCGTGACCGAGATCGCGCTGTGCCTCGACGACGCCACGGCCCGCCGTTTTCATATTCGCAACAGCCACCGCGAGATCGACCTCCGCCGCGCGTCGATGAGCCAGCGACTCGGCCTCCGCCCGATCCATCGCCGCGTGCTCGGCGGGCGCGTTGGCAAGCAGCACATCGATCGCGTCAGCCCGTGCCGCGATCTCCTTCGCACCGTCCGCGAGCCGCGCGACACGGTCGATCTCAGCCGCAACCGCCGCATCGCGCCGCTCGAGGTCGGCCGCCAACTCGAGCAAAGAGGTCACGCCCGGAAGTCTCGCATCCGGCCGAGCTGTGGGCGAGGAACTACGCGATTGCGATCTGAGATGGCGAGCTCGCGAAGACCTCGGCGTGTCCCCGATACAGGCGAATGAGACCGCGGACGCAGATCGTCCGACCGAGGTAGGTGCTCTCGGGCGAGCGGAACTTGCCCCGATCCCGCCCCCAGATCAAGACGGTGAACCAGCGCGGGTTCGGGTAGGCGACGCCCAGGTCGAGGAATGTCGGCGAGCCGTTGGTGGAGGAGGCGTAGTACGCGCCGGCGACCGGGCCATTGACGGTCTCGACGCGACCGATGTAGCGGGAAGCGCGACTCCAGCTGATCGCCCCGCAGCATGAGCCTACTGTCGAGGCGGCGCTCGGCGCGACAGCAACCGCAAGCGCACCCAAGGAGAGCGCAACAGCGATAAGCATGACGTTCCAGCCCATCGCAGCGGATGCAGTTCGCCGGACCACTCTCGTCACTGTCGGCCGTCGCGTCAGCCCGATCAATCACCCATCACGCGGAGCCACGAAAAGGCGACGAGCGGATTCGAACCGCTGTACGAGGCTTTGCAGGCCTCTGCCTAACCACTCGGCCACGTCGCCACGCCCGCGCATCGTAGCCGTCCCCCGCGTCTCCTAGACTCGATTCGATGCAGGCACCTCACGTTCCGCCGCCGACACCAACAGTCGAGCGCTGCCTCCGTTGCAGCGCGCCGATGGAGTGGCTCCACCAGACCTGGCAATGCCCGCGCTGCCGCTTCAAGATCGGCTGCTGCGAAGGCGCCACCGGCGAATGCGAGCCGCGGTGACCACACAGTGACCGCGCTGGACACGCTCCTCGGGCCTGACAAGGTCATCGACCTGACCCAGCCGCTCGGGCCGGCGACGATCCTCTGGCCCGGCTCGCAGCTGTTCGCAGCTGACGTCGAAGGCGAGGTCGACACCGACGGCTTCTACGCGCGCGACCTCTCGCTGCCCGAGCACTCCGGGACGCACCTCGACGCGCCCGCACACTTCGTGAGCGACGGCGCCACCGTCGACGAGATCGGGATCGGCGCGCTCGTTCGCCCGGCGGTGTGCCTCGATGTACGCGAGCTCGTGGGCGACGACGCGTCGTTCACGCTCACGGCCGCAATGGTCGAGACGATGGAGGCGCGCGATGGGCAGATTCCCGCCGGAGCGGCCGTCCTCGTTTGCACCGGTTGGGATCGCTTCCACGGAGACGCCGAGCGCTACCGCGGGCCCGGCGACACGCTCGCCTTCCCGGGTATCGGTGCGGATGCGGCGCAGCTACTCGTCGACCGTGGCGTCGCCGGAATCGGGATCGACACGCTCGGCGTCGACGCAGGCCATGCGAGCACGTTCCCGACGCACCACATCACGCTCCCCGCCGGGCTCTGGCACCTCGAAGGGCTTACGCGACTCGAACGCGTGCCCGCGCGCGGCGCATGGCTCGTCGCGGCCGCCGTGCCGATCGTCGACGCATCCGGCGCGCCCGCTCGCGCTTTCGCGATCCTTCCCTAGCTCATGGCCGACTCGTCGCCGTTCGATCTCACCGGCCGCAGAGCGGTTGTCACGGGCGCATCCCGCGGGATCGGGCAGGCGATCGCCATCGCGCTCGCACGGGCTGGCGCAGATGTCGCCGGCCTGTCGCTCGATCCCGCGCCAGAGACGGAGCAGACGATCCGCGCGCACGGCCGCGACGCACTCATGCTCATCGGGGACACGGCCGATTCGGACACGGTCGATGCGACCGCAGCCGCCGCGGTCGAGCGCTTCGGCGGCATCGACATCTGGGTCAACAACGCCGCCCGCCTGCTCATCAAGCCGCTCGTCGAGACCACCGACGACGACTGGCACGGGCTGCTCGCGCCGAATCTGCACGGGTACTTTTACGGCTGTCGCGCAGCGGCCCGGCTGCTGATCGCCCAGGGAACCGGCGGGCGAATCGTCAATGTCAGCTCGGCAGTCGACATCCAGCCGATCGCCGACATCGGCGCCTACGCAGCTGCCAAAGGCGCCGTCGTCTCGCTCACGCGCACGATCGCGCTGGAGCTAGGCCCGCACGGGATCACCGCCAACGCACTCGCACCTGGCGCGATCGACACGCCACTGAACGCCCGCGCCTATACGGCTGAAGTGCGCGCCGCCTACGTGCAGCGCATCGCACTCGGGCGGATCGGCGCGCCCGAGGACATCGCTGATACGGCTGTGTTCCTCTGCTCCGACGCCGCGCGCTACGTCACCGGCCACGAGCTGCTCGTCGACGGCGGGCTCGTGATCAACGGCAGCGTCGGACATCTGCGGGACTGAGACATGGATCGCCTAGGCAACCTCGACCAGCTCGCGCTCGTCACGCGCGGCGACGCGATCGACATTCGCGTGTTCCAGGGCATCGACCTACGCATTCGTCCGCGACGCGGCCTCGATATCGGCGCAGCCTGGTTCCGCGGGCTGTCGCTCGGCTGGATCTCGCCCGCCGGAGAGGGAGGAACGGACTCGGCCGATTGGAAAGAATCCTGGGGCGGCGGCCTGCTCACGACGTGCGGGCTCGACAACGTCGGCCGGGCGTCGGAGGGAATCGGGCTGCACGGCGGCTATACGTTCCTCGCCGCGCGCGACGTTGAAGTCGTACGAACCGAGACGGAGGTCGTCTGTCGGGGAACAGTCGACGATCCGCGCGGCTTGCGCGTCGAGCGCACGATCACGACGAGCATTGGCCACGGCCGCGTCGAGCTCACGGACACAACACACAACACGGCGACGGAGCCGCTGCCGGCTCCGCTTCTCTACCACGTCAATCTCGGCTGGCCGCTGTGGGATGCCGGCGCGCGGATCCAGTCGGACGCGCGTGAAGTCGTCCCCCGCGACGCCGACGCCGCGCCGCACGACTGGAGCCCGGCGCCGGAGCCGGCCGACATCCCGGAGCGAGTCTGGGAGCACATCGGCGCAACAACCGCGGCGCTCGTGAACGACCAGCTCGGTGTCCGCGTCGAAATCGAGTCGAGCCTGCCGCGTCTGTGGCAATGGGTCGCGCCGCAGCCCGGCTTCTACGCGCTGGCGCTCGAGCCGGCGAACTGCTCGGTGCTCGGCCGCGCGCACGACCGCGCAGCGGGCGATCTCCCGCTACTCGCCCCGGGCGAGGAGCGCATCACGAGCGTCACGATCAGCGCTGCGGACAGCCGCGGCTAGATGGTTGATGCCACGAGATCGTCTACTCCATGGCGTGAGCTGGCCGCTCTGGGGCACGTTGGGGTGACAGCGGCGATGCAGGCTGTATCGGTGCTGGCGCCACAACGTGAAGCGAAGCGTCCCAGACACGCCAGCTCACGTAGCCGGCCACGCGAGACCGTGGCATCAACCATCTAGGATCGCCCGATGCGACTTCATCATCAGCCACGTTCCCGGTCGACCCGCGCGCTCTGGCTCCTCGAGGAGCTCGGCGTCCCGTTCGATCTCACGGTCATGTCCCGCGAGGACAAGCAGACACCCGAGTACCTCGCACTCCACCCGCTCGGCCGCTCGCCGGTGCTCGAGGAGGAAGGCGGCCCCGTCTTCGAGTCGGCGGCGCTCGTTCTCCACCTCGCCGACAAGCACCTCGACGCTGGCCTGATCGCCCCGCTCGGCTCGCACGAGCGCGCGCTGCAGTATCAGTGGTGCTTCTTCGGGATGACCGACATCGAGGGCGCGCTGATGGACATCGCCCGGCAGATCTGGAAAGACTCCGGCGAGCCTGATGCCGACATCGTCGAGCGCGCGACCGAGCGCTTCGTCGCGACCGTAGGCGTGATCGAGGCTGCAGTCGGCGACGGCGAGTACCTCGTCGGCGACGCGTTCTCGGTCGCCGACATCATCGTCGGATCGGTGCTCGGCTTCGCCCGCACGGGCAAGCTCACAGAACTCCCCGCCGGTGTCGTTCCATACGTCGACCGGCTGGAGGCGCGGCCGGCGCGTCAACGGGCGGTCGCGGTCTCGCTGTAGAGCGGCGCCTCCGGCACGTCCAGTTCGTTCTGTAGCGCCTCGCCCAGTGCGAGCACGTCCCAATCGGCGCCGGCCCGCCCGATCAGCGACACGCTGTCTGGAGTTTCCCCGGCTTCGGTGGGCAGATCACCCTTGTCCACCAAAGCCGGGGAAACTCCAGTTCGCGACCCACACGTCGCTACCACGGGCCGCAATCGTACGGACGGACACGGTCAGCCGCCCGGTGGGTCGGCAGTCCCTTCCGGTGTCTGCTGGTGGGCGTGTACCCAGGTGCGTCGTCCGAGGTAGGTGAGGAAGGCGACTGCTCCGGCGCAGAGCAGAACGAGGATCAGCGTGCTGCCGCCGGGGACGTGGATCAGCTTGAGGCCCGAGAGCCCGAGGACGCCAGCGATCAGCAGTCGCAGCGGACGCTCCGGGACGGTGAGCGTGAGCCTGCCGCCGAGGAGCACGCCCGGGACAGAGCCGATCAGGAGCCAGCCGACGGCTCCGTAGTCGATGTTGCCTGCGATCGCGTGCCCCAACCCGGCGACGTAGAGAAGCGCCGCGGCATGGAAGATGTCGGTGCCGACGATCTTGTGCGCGCGAAGCGGGAACACGACGAGCAAGGTGAGACCGAAGAACACGCCGCTTCCGACCGAGGTGAGACCCACGATGAAGCCGCCGAAGATACCGATCAGCACCGCCGCGATGCGGTCACGGCGGGTGAGGATGAACGGCAGATCACTGGCAGCCTTGGCGCCCGCGAAGTTCTTCGCGAGCAGGCCGACGCTGCCGAAGAGCAGCGCTCCTCCGAGCACGCGCCCCATCGCCGACTCGACGCCGCCGTCGTAGCGGGACGCAAGCCACGAGGCGAGCCAAACGCCGAGGAGGGACATCGGAGCCGAGCCGACGAACATCCAGCCCGAAAGCCGTGCCTGCACGTTCCCCATCCGCCGATGCTGGACAGCCCCAACCGACTTGAAGACCGCGCCATGGGCGATGTCTGTCCCGATCGCAACCGACGGGTCGAAGTTGAACAGAAGCACCAGGATCGGCGTCATCAGCGAGCCGCCACCCATCCCCGTCAGACCGACCAGCGTGCCGACAAGTAGGCCCGCGAGGACGAGTTGCCAGGTCACGAGAACCCGCGCAGTTGGCTTCCGCTACACAATGGAGCGGTCCGCATTGGTGCGATGTTCCCCACGGGCTTTCTGAAGCGGATGATGGGACTCGAACCCACGACCTTCTGCATGGCAAGCAGACGCTCTACCAACTGAGCTACATCCGCCGGAGCGGGCCGCAGTATAGCCGCGGGCTCGCCGCAACCGCCCGGCTTCTCAGTGGCAGTAGCCCCACGCCGTCAACTTGCGGAGGAGCGCCGTCGCGTACGGCTGTCCCGCGAGGCCGCTCGGCTCACCGTTTGGTGGCGAGAATACTCCGGCCGCGACCCCGCTTGCGAGTTCGCGTTGAACATCCGCCTTCTGGCCGAGCAGGCACTTGTCGGCCGCCCACGCGGCGAATACACCACGCGCTTCGCCATGCGAGCCACGCGCCCGTTGGGTCAGCGTCCACCAGCGTTCAACATCGGCAACGACCGAGTCCGGAAACTGCCGCGTGACAACGACGAAGGCTCCGTTCTGGAACCGCCATATCTGCACCGGCAGGCCCGACGAGGCGAACGACGTGAACAGGTACGCGAACCGAGCGTCGGCCGACACAAACACTTTCTTCCCGCCGAGCGTCACCAGCCGCGCCCCGGAGTCACCGAAGTTCCGCGCCGCGGTCGCACCGTCCGGGATCGACACGGCGCGCACAACGGTGCAGCAGTGGGCGGCTCCGGTCGAGAGCCAGATCAGCGCCATCGGCCCTCTCTTCGGGCCGAGATCGACAAGCTGGAACGGTCGCCCGGGCGCCGGCGGAACAAGCTCGCAGCCCTTCGCGATGCAATCTCGAGGCAGCGGGACGATCCGGTCGTAAACGACGGCCCCAAGCCGTGTCACGCGCAGGTGCAGCTTGCTGACCAGCGGGAACGGCGTGGACTGCACAGCGGAGTAGTTGAGCGTCGCGTCCCAGCCGGGATCGGCGGGTGTCCCGTTGCCACCGGACGCGCCGGCCGCAGACGCGCCCACGACGACTAGCACCGCGAGGACGACCAGCCGTATGCGTGCTGCCGCTAGCACGCCGGGATCGTACGTTTTGCGACGCGCGCCACGAACGCTAGCCCGCGTCGAGCGCGTCGTTCACGAGCTTGTCGGCCAGCTTGTTGTGCTCGCGGCGCACAGCCGTGTAGCTCACCGAGCCGATCGCGCGAGCAATCCGGCCGGCGCGGGCGGCCAGTTCGCCAAGTGCCTCGTTCTTGATCCGGTACTCGCCACGCATCTGCTTCACCATCAGCTCGGAGTCCGAAACGACCTCGAGCTCGGTCACTCCTAGATCCCTGGCCCGCTCCAATCCGGCGAGCAGCGCGCTGTACTCGGCCACGTTGTTCGTTGCGACGCCGATCGCCTCGCCATGGGCCGCGAGCACCTCGCCGCCTTCTGTTTCGAGGACGTACGCAGCCGCAGCCGGCCCTGGGTTCCCGCGCGCGCCACCGTCAGTGAAGAGCCGCGCTTTCATCGCCTGCGCGTCAACTACTGGTTGTCGATCTGCGCACGTTGCAGCTTGCCGGAGTAATCGACGTAGATCGACTTCCACTCGGTAAACACATCCAGGGCGGCGTTCCCGGCTTCACGGTGGCCGTTTCCGGTGTCCTTGGTGCCGCCGAACGGGAGATGAACCTCGGCGCCCGTCGTGCCGGCGTTGATGTACGTGATCCCGGTCTGGAGGTCACGCATCGCGCGGAACGCGCGATTGACGTCACGCGTGAAGATCGCCGACGAGAGCCCGTACCGGATCCCGTTCGCGACGTTGATCGCCTCGTCGAAATCGGCGATGGGAATGAGCGCGGTCGTCGGACCGAAGATCTCCTCCTGCGCGATGCGCATCTCCGGATCGACGCGGCCGAAGATCGTGGGGCGGTAGTAGTGGCCCTTCGCGAGGTCACCATCTGTCGCCGCCTCGCCGCCGGTCAGGAGCTGGGCGCCTTCGGCTTCGCCGATCCGCGAATAGGCATCGATCTTCTCGATGGCGGCGCGATTGATGACGGGACCGAGGTCGGTGTCCGGCTCCCAGCCAGGGCCGATACGCATCGCCTCGGCGCGCGCGACAAGCCTCTTGGCAAGCTCGTCGTAGACCTTCTCGTGCACGATCACGCGGCTCGCGGCGGTGCAGCGCTGGCCAGAAGTCCCGAACGCCGACCATGCGATGCCTTCGGCAGCGAGATCAAGGTCGGCGTCTTCCATCACGATGATTCCGTTCTTACCGCCGAGCTCCAGGTGGACGTGCTTGAGATTGTCGGCGGCCGCCTTTGTCACCAGGATTCCGGTCTCGCGCGACCCGGTGAACGTGATCACCGGCACATCGGGGTGGCGTACGAGGCGATCGCCCGCCTCCTCGCCGAAGCCGTGGACAATGTTGACGACGCCTACCGGGATTCCCGCCTCGCTCAGCAGCTCGACGAAGCGCTCGGCGAGCAACGGTGTGTCCTCGGCGGGCTTGAGGACGACGGTGTTCCCGCAGATCAGCGCAGGAGTGAGCTTCCACGCCGGGATCGCAATCGGAAAGTTCCACGGCGTGATCGCGCCCACAACGCCGACGGGGAGCCGCACCGACATCTGAAACTTGTCGCGCAGCTCGGACGGCGTCGTCTGGCCGAACATGCGGCGTCCTTCGCCGGCCATGTAGATCGCCATGTCGATCGCTTCCTGCACGTCACCGCCGGCCTCCGCGAGCACCTTCCCCATCTCGTGGCTCATCAGATCCGTGAGCTGCTGCTTGTCGCGCTCGAGCAGTTGCGCGAAGCGGAGGAGGATCGTGCCGCGTTCCGGTGCAGGGACGAGGCGCCAGTCGGCGAATGCCTGTTTCGCAGCAGCAACGGCGCGATCGACGTCTTCGGCGCCGGAACGGGGGAACGTCCCGAGGACATCGCCGGTGGCGGGGACGACCGATTCGAAGGTCTGGCCGCTCACGGCGTCGACCCACTCGCCGCCGATGAAGTTCTTGAACTGCTTGACGCCGGCTGTTGCCACGCGCGGCAGTCTAGTCAGACGCCCGAGTCGGCTCGGGTCAGAGGCGCGCGAGATCGGGCATCACGCGGCCATCGGGCTCGAGGTGCGCGTTCCACGCGGTGAACAGCGCATCGATCTCATCCGCGTCATGGCCGCGCTCCTCGAGCCGCACCGGCTGCGCGGCCTCAGGCGTGACGCGGTACTGGTACCAGGAGATGTCCCACGCGAAGGTGATCACCATCTCGCCGGTCACACCCGACAGCGGCAGGATCGAGACGCGAGGCTCGCCGAGCGCTTTCGCGACGCCGTTGACGGTTCGTCGGAATGTCGTCGCATTGAACAGCTCTGCCGCCTCGACGCGGGCCATCTCGTCTTCCGAGAGACGGCGCAAGAGCGGCTCTTCGACAACCGGCTGCTGCTCCGCAGGGCGGGCACCGATCAGCGATGTCCAGAGGGATTTGCGGCGACGGAATGGCTGTTGCAGCGCCGGCGAGACCGGGAGCCCTTCCCGAACCCAGCCTTGCTGGACAGCCACGTCCTGGCAAAGCGAGCAGACGTCGAGGTACACCTCACCATCGGCCGAGAAGCGGGTCGCGCTCTCGCCCATCAGCAGCGTCCGCTCACAGATCGCGCAACTCTGCGTGACGCTTGATCGTGTGACACGCATCGGCCGACCACTATAGCCCCGGCGGTTGTCCACAGGCTGTGGAACAAGAGCTAGGAATGAGCGGCTTCGCGGGCTTTCCGCGTCTCGTCGATCACCTTCTGCGCCACATGCGTCGGAACCTCCTCGTAACGCAGGAAATGCATCGAATAGTCGCCGCGCCCGCCGGTGAGCGACGTCAGCGACTGCGAGTAGGTGAGCAGTTCTGCCATCGGCACCTCCGCGCGGATCGTCGTCATCCCGGACGCCGGCTCCATCCCATGCAGCCGCCCGCGACGCGAGTTGAGATCACCGTTCACGGCGCCCACTGCTTCGTCGGGAACGGTGATCTCGATCTCCATGATCGGTTCGAGAAGGATCGGATCGGCCTTCTGGTACGCGTCCTTCCAGGCCATCGAGCCGGCGATCTTGAACGCCATCTCCGATGAGTCGACGTTGTGGTACGAGCCGTCGACGAGACGCACCCGAACGCCCTGCACGGGGGCACCGGCCAGCTCGCCGTGCGCCATCGCCTCCTGAATCCCTTTGTCGACCGCGGGCCGAAAGTTGTTCGGAATCACACCACCGACGATCTTGTCGACGAACTCGTAGCCCGTGCGGCCCTCGAGTGGCTCGATCACGATGTGGCAGTCGCCAAACTGGCCGCGTCCCCCGGTCTGCTTCTTGTAGCGACCTTGCGCGCGCGCCTCCTTGCGGATCGTCTCCATGTACGGCACGCGCGGCGGATGCAGCTCGACATCGACACCGAAGCGACGGTGCGCGCGCTCGAGTGCGACCTCGACGTGCATCTGGCTCATGCCCGAGAGGATCTCCTCCCCGGTCTGTTGATCGCGGCGCAGCCGCAGCGTCGGGTCCTCCTCGGCCAGGCGCCTGATCGCAGCGGCGAGCTTGTCTTCCTCGCCCTTCACGCGAGGTGTCACGGCGAAACTCATCACCGGTTCCGGGAAGCCTAGATCGGGAGAGACGCCCGCGACCTCTTTGTCGAGCAGCAGATCGCCGGTCTGCACGTCCTTCAGCTTGGCGACGGCACCGATGTCGCCTTCACCGAACTCCTTCACCCCGGTGTGCTCCTTGCCCTGCAGCTGGAGCAGCGTCCCCATCCGCTCCTTCGCATGCTCGCGCGTGTCGATCAGCGTCGTCTCGCCAGTGATCGTGCCGGTGAGAACGCGGAACAGGTTGATGCGTCCGGCGAACGGGTCGGCGATCGTCTTGAACACAAACGCCGCCGTGGAGGTTCCCTCGACGGTGATCGGCGCGCCTTTCTTGGCCGGCGATGGGACACCCTCGACGATCAGGTCGAGCACCGCGTGCGTCCCGAGGTTCTCGGTTGGGGCAGCGCACGCCACCGGGAACACCTCACCGCGGGTGACGGCCAGCTTCAGCGCCGCGGCGACATCGTGCGGATCGAGCTCCTCGCCTTCGAGATATCGCTCCATCAGCGCCTCGTCGGTCTCGACAACGGCGTCGAGCAGCTTCTCGCGATACTCGGCAGCAAGCTCCGCCATCCCCGCCGGGATCGGCGACGGATCGCCCTCCTTCGCACCCTTCGGGCTCGTGTACGCACACATGTGGAGCACATCCACGATCCCGGCCAGCTCATGCTCGGCACCGATCGGGAGATGAACCGCAACGCACTTCGGCGACAGCTGCGCCTGAAGCTGCGCGAGCGCACGAAAGAAGTCGGCCCTCTCCCGGTCGAGCATGCTGACGAGGAGAACTCGCGAGAGACCGAGATCGTCGGCCATCCGCCAGAGCCGATTCGTCCCGACCTCGACCCCCATCACCGCGCTGACCACAACGAGCGCTCCCTCCACGACGCGCAGCGCGCACCGCGCCTCGCCCTGGAAGCCAGGATCACCCGGGACATCGAGCAGGTTGATCTTCCGCCCCTGCCAGCTCGCATGTGTGAGCGTTAGGGCGATCGACATCCGCCGGCGCTGCTCGTCCTCATCCCAGTCCCCCACCGTCGTCCCCGCTTCGATCGATCCGAGTCGATTCAGCTCGCCCGACTGAAACAGCAGTGCCTCAACGAGCGATGTCTTGCCCGTGCCGCGATGACCGACCACCGCGACGTTGCGGATCTTCCCGGGTTCGAGCGCAGCCATGCGTCCAGTTCCTCCCGCGGTCAGCTGTCAGAGCAGCAAGGCGATCAGAAGCTGATCGTAACCCGGACGCGGGCGAAACAGAAAGGGCCGAGACGCTCTTAGGTCTCGGCGGGCTCGCGGACAGCGGCGCCCGAGAGGCGCGCCTTGAGCCGGAGCACGGCTTTCGTGTGCAGCTGTGAGACGCGCGACTCGGTGACACCGAGCACTTCGCCGATCTCGCGCAACGTCAGTTCCTCGTAGTAGTAGAGCGTGACAACAAGCTTCTCGCGCTCGGGTAGGCGGGCAATCGCCTCGCCGAGCGCCTCCTTCATCTCGGTCTGCTCGAGCGACGACTCGGGGTCGGGGCCGCTCGTGTCCTCGATCGTGTCGATCAACGCGATCTGATCGCCACCCGAGGACGACGGCGACCATAGCTCGTCGAGCGCCGCGATCGACGTCCGCGAAATCTCGGAGAGGCTCGCTTCCAGCTCGTCGCTCGTGATCCCAACCTTGGTGGCGATCTCCTCGTCGGTCGGCGCGCGCATCAGCTGCCGCTCGAGCTCGGCGATCGCGCGCTCGATTTCGCGGGCCCGCGTCCGCACGGAACGCGGGACCCAATCCAGCGACCGCAGCTCGTCGATGATCGCGCCCTTGACGCGCGAGATCGCGTACGTCTCGAACTTGATCTCGCGGTCGATATCGAACCTCTCGATCGCGCTGATCAGGCCGAGCAGCCCGTACGAGACGAGGTCTTGCTCGTCGACGTGCGACGGCAGGCTCGCGCCAAGACGGCCGGCGACGAACTTCACAAGCGGCGCGTACGTCAGGATCAGGCGATCCCGCAACGCCGAATCACCGGTCTGCCGATATTCCTGCCACAACGCCTTTGTATCCCCCGCCACGGGGAGAGGATACGACGCGAGCCGGAGGAACCCTCGGAACGATCTACGGCGAACGACGAAATGCTCGCCGCGCGATGTCCGCCATCCACAGCGACAGACCGCCGGCAGCCACCGCGATCACCCACACACGGCCTCCGGCGAGGGCCGCATAGACGGCGATCAGCCCGAGGCCAACAGCCAGCGCCGCAAACAGAAGCCCGAGCGCGCGACGGTGCACAACACGAGGCTACACTCGGTGTTCAGCCGAGCGACCTAGCCCGGCTCGTTCAGGACAGTGCAGCTCAGGGGCGTAGCTCAATTGGTAGAGCACCGGTCTCCAAAACCGGGGGTTGAAGGTTCGAGTCCTTTCGCCCCTGCTGCTGGTAACAAGCCGAAACCCGCTCTAACAGGCGGGTTTCGTGCTGTTCGGGGCTGCCCGTCGCGTCGTCAGCGATCGTCACGGATCGTCAGAAAACCGGCAGTTACTGGCGCACCACTGGCGCACAACTGGCGCACGGGATGCCGCTGCGCTGAGTGCGGCCGAGAGGTCACGGAGGCCGACGCGATCTCGGAGAGGTGGACGTACGGGAGCGACGGGACGGGCGGCCTGCTTATGTGTTCTGCCCCGAGTGCTGGCAGTGAGAGTTCTGGGCCGAAAGGAGGAAGGCCCGCCGGGCGGGCCTTCCTGTGATCCTGGGGTCGTATGGTCTTCTGGGCGAGTCTGCCGGAGAAGCGGTGCTCGGGCAGCATACGAAGGTCCGTCAGGGGTCAGCCAGTTGGTGCGGGCGTAGCCTTGTCGTAGGCGGCTGGACCCTCGGCGGAACAGGGGAAAGTGAGCTGCGGCAACGGAACCAGAAAAGCTTTCCCAGTATGCACAGCTGTCTCGATCTGGTCGAGAGTCAGGATCCGCGTTTGCTGCGAATCAACGCTGGTGAACAGGACAAGAACCGGCTCCCACAAGACGTTGAAGTCGCCTCCGGTCTTTGCGATCCCGACCAAATGGTCGTGGCCCAATACACCGCCTCCGTAGACGGTCGGATCGATGCCCATGGCAGCACCGGCAA
>JANYJX010000010.1 GCA_025358355.1 Actinomycetes bacterium
TGCTCGCTGGGTGGCTCCGCTCGCGGCTGAAGCGGGAGATCGTTCTCGTGCGTCGCCCGGCCGACCAGATCAGGTCAATCCGGGTCGACGGCGTGGAGGTCGAACGGCCGATCAGCCAACCCGGCGGCGCGGCCGATTTGCTCTCCGCGGAGCTCGACGTCTACGGCCGCGACCCGATCTACGAAGCCGCCGCGAAGGCTGCCGTCTAACCCAAGAGTTCGTCGTGCAACAAGCCGTTTGAGGAGATCGCGCTGCCGTCGTCGATCCGGGCGACGCCGGCTGCGTCGCTGAACCTGCCGCCCGCTTCCTCGACGACGATTCGTACCGCCGCGAGATCCCAGATCGAGACGCCAACAGCATCGATCGCACCGTCCGCCGCTCCTTCGGCGACCAGCATGTGCGCCCAGAAGTCGCCGAAGCCGCGCGCGTGCCAGCAGCGTGCCGCGATCTCCGGCAGTTGCCGATCGAGCGCGAAGCAGAGGATTGCGTCCTCGATCCGGGCGACCGCCGACACGTGAATCGGCCGGCCGTCGGAGAACGCGCCTGCGCCAAGCTCGGCCCACCAGCGCTGACCGAGAGCCGGCGCCGAGACAACGCCGACCTGCAGCACGCCGTCGTCCTCGAGCGCGATCAGCGTCGCCCACACGGGAATCCCGCGCGAGTAGTTGCGCGTCCCGTCGATCGGGTCGACGATCCAGCGTCGACCGCCGGACGAGTCGTCGCCGAACTCCTCGCCGAGCACGCCATCTCCGGGCCGGTCGGCGGCCAGCCGCGCGCGAATCGCCTGCTCCACCGCGGTATCGGCCTCGGTGACAGGCGAGAGGTCGGGCTTGGTCTCGACGCGCAGGTCGCTCGCGCGGAACCGGGGGAGAGCGATGCTGTCGGCGAGGTCAGCCAGTTCGAGCGCAAGAGAAAGGTCGGAGCTCACGCCCCGACCTTATCCTTCGACGGCGCCTTCGACTTGCGCTTGCTCAGCCTGCGACGAGGCTGAACCTGGGCCGAGCGACCACCACCCGGATCGGCGCAGACCAGGACATGTAGGGCTGGCGCAACTGGACGAGATTCAGTCCGCGCACTCGGTAATACCAGACTCCTGGGGCGAGGCTCAGGAGGGTCGAGGTCGAGAACGTCTCCTTCGAGCCGTTCGCCTTCCAGGGGTACGGATGCTTCGCCCACTGCACTTCGTATCCGCCGGCGGCGACTGTGGGCTGCCAGGCGACGAGCGGCGTGCCGTAGACAACCGGCCGCTTCCCCGCGACTTGGAGTAGCCGCCCGTTCGGGTTCAGACCTGAGACATACGGAGTACCGCCCATGGTGACGACGGGCTTGCTCACCTTGCCGAAGGCCAACACGCGGCCCTGCTGGCATGCGTCCTGCGGTACCTGCGCGTCCTTGTACGTCCAGGCGTTCGTGACTGGGTCGACGTAGATGACGACTGGGACAACTGTCCAGAAGTAGCGCGTGGTCGGGAAGTTCAGGTCAGGCAGGTCGACTTCGTTCGTGACGACGGGGGAACCGTCGGCGGCAACCGTCGGGCCTTCCTTGGCTCCGTCCTTCAGGTAGGAGGTTTGCGCGAGCGCGAAGCTCGTGTCGTCCGCCGGCAATACCATCGGGCCTGTCGTGCGGGGCGCATACCCAGGTCCGCCGCTCACGGGGCTCGTGTAGACGATGTTGACGCAGTCGCGATCGGTCGAGATGTAGGTGCGGAAGAGCCCATATGAGCGGCCGCTGACCGTGGTGCCCGTGTACGAGAGAGCAGGCTGGAGCTCATGGGGCGCCAGCTTGCCGGCGGTGCTGAAACTGTTGACGTCCGAGAGCGCCATCCGCAGCGTGAGCGGTCCGGTGTTGAGGGCTGGGTTGGTCGTTGTGTAGATCGTGCTCCACGGGCCGTACGAGACGGCGGGCAACCCGTTCAGTACGTTGCCGAAGACCTGGCGGACGGCTCGCACGCGCCAGTGCACGGTCGCGGTCCAGCTCGGGTCGGGGTGGAAGGTGTAGTACTCGCGCTCGTCGGCGACGTTGGTGTGCGTTCCGAAGACCTTGTCGGCGTCCGTGTACCACACCTGGTACGAAGTCGCGCCGGCGACGGGCGTCCAGCGGATCAGCCCAGGCTCGCTGTTCTTCGGCAGCGGCGTGGCGATGTCCGGCCAGCGCATGTTGAAGCCGAAGGCGTCGCTCCACGGTGTCGCGCCGGCTGACGTGATCGCGCGGACGTGGGCGTAGAGGGCGTACGGGACGCCGGTGAACCACGGCAGCGCGACATCGATCGACACGGCCGGCACCCGAATCGCCGGAATCGTGGTTGGCGCCGTCGGGCCGACGGCGGTCGGTGCGGCGGCAGTCGGCGGTGCCGTGGTGGTCGTAGTGGTGGTCGTAGTCGTAGCCGGAGGTGTTGCAGGCGAGGTGGCCGGCGTGGTCGCGGAGCTAGCCGCGATCGCCGTGCAGACACCGTTGTGCCCGACCGTGTACTGGACGTTCGACCAGATCAGCGAGCTCTGCGAGTACGTCTTGCTGGTCGCAAGCTCGAACTCGTAGCAGCGGGCGCCGCGAACCGGCGACCACGCGAACGCAGGCGTACGGGTGAAGACATGGGTGCCGGCTTCGTCGGGGCGGAGGAGGAAGGCACGGAGGTTCTTCGGAGCTTGCGAGCGAGGCGCGGCGGCCCCGGCGAATGTTGCACCGGCGGCGGCGAGGAGTGCGAGCGCGAGGGTGACGAAGCGGAGGTGTCTCATGGCAAGTCTCTTATTCGGCATGGGAAGGGCTATGGGCGTCCCTCGATTGGGGGATGCCTCGTGCGCGCGTTAAAGACGGTGCGCTCCGGAGTCTCTGCCCCCAGGGCGATTCTCGGGCAGGGTGCGTTCGGGCGCGTCGTCTTGACGGCCAGCGCGCCCACCTCTCCGCCGCTTAGCGGGAGAGCGCGATGTAGATCAGCGCGACGACGAACGTGCCTGCGAAGAGGAGCACGAACAGGCCGAACAGCGCCCAGCCGAGTTTCATGTTCTTGCGCGCTAGCTCTGGATCAAGCATCTCAGATCACCAGTGGATCGATTGCGGCTGCGACGAAGAGCAGCGCGAGATAGAGAAGCGAGTAGTGAAACAGGACGGCCGCGCGGCGGCGACTCGCGTCGCGGCGGAGTTGCCACGCGAGCACGAGGAACACGAGCCCGAGGAGCGCCGCAGCAACCGTGTAGAGCGGACCCAACCAGAAGCCGACGATGACCGTGAACGCGACAAGCGCGACCGAGTAGAGCAGGATCTGGCGCGTCGTCTCGCGGTCGCCGCGCACGACCGGCAGCATCGGGATGTTCGCGCGCTGGTAGTGCTCCTTGATCATCAGCGCCAGCGCCCAGAAGTGCGGCGGTGTCCAGAGGAACACGATCAGGAACAGCCACAGCGCGGGCAGCGTCAGGTTGCCAGTCGCGGCGGCGAAGCCGACCAGGGGCGGCACAGCGCCGGCGGCGCCACCGATCACGATGTTCTGGGCGGTCGAGCGCTTCAGATAGCGCGTGTAGACGACGACGTAGAACAGGTTCCCAATGAGCGCGAGGACTGCGGTGAGCACGTTCACTGCCGAGGCGAGCAGCGCGAACGAGAGCGCCGACAGGACGAGCCCGAACTCGAGTGCGCGCGGCACCGCGATGCGGCCCGTCGCGACCGGCCGCTTCTCGGTGCGCAGGCCCATCAGCTTGTCGATGTCGGCGTCGAGCACATGGTTCATCGCGCTGGCGCCGCCGCACGCGAGCGCTAGGCCAAGCATCGCGATGGCGAACTTTCCGGGGTTCGGCCGGCCTTCGGCGCCAACGAACATTCCGGCCGCGCCCGTGACGAGGAGCAGCGACATGATCCGCGGCTTCGTCAGCGTCACGTAGTCGCGCCAGGTGCCGAGCGGGAGTGGCTCGCCGCGGAACGAGACGACGATCGAGACAAGCGCCGCGCCGAGCGCGGCGCCGGCCGCGCCGATATGGAGCCATCTCGTCCAGGCCGCGCCGTCGGTGAGCGCGACGAGCCCGCCCGATCCCGCGGCGGCGAGCATCAGTGCGACCGCGCTGGCGGCCGCGGGGAGGAGGTGCGGGTACGCGAGCTTGGCGGTAACTGCGACGCCGATCAGCAAGGGCAGTGCGATGAGTACGACGCCGCGATGAGCCTCGCCCATCGAGAGGGCCGCAGTCGCGACGACGACCGCCGCGGTCACGGCTCCGCCGATCGCGGCAACCCGCAGCACGGGTCCGGGGGCAGGGCTAGAGGGCACCGCGCTCCTTCAGCGCGCGCCGCAAGTCGTACAGCGGACGGGCACTCGTCACGTACGGCACCGAGTCGAAGTTGTGCGGCGGCGGCGGCGAGGTCGTGTACCACTCGAGCGTGTCCGCAAGCCACGGGTCGTTCCCGGCGCGGCGGCCCTTGAATCCCTTGACGATCGCCGCGAGGTAGACGAGGACGGCGACGGCCATCACGAACGAGCCGATCGTCGAAGTCAGGTTGTACGCGGCCCAGAGCCCGTGCTCGTTGTAGGTGTACACCCGCCGTACCATCCCCATGTTCCCGAGCAGATGCTGCGGGAAGAAGGCGACGTTGAAGCCGACGAACATCAGCCAGAAGCTCGTCTTGCCGAGCCGCTCGTCGAGCAGCCGCCCGAACATCTTGGGCCACCAGTAGTACAGCCCGGCAAACACCGCGAACACGGAGCCGCCGAACAGGACGTAGTGGATGTGGGCCACGACCCAGTAGGTGTCATGCAGGGCGAAGTCCACCGGCACCGCGGCGCTGAACGCGCCGTTGATCCCGCCGATCAGGAACATCGTCAGGAAGCCCAGCGCATACAGCAGGGGCGTCGAGAAGATGAGCTGGCCGCGGAACATCGTGGCGATCCAGTTGAACATCTTGACCCCGGTCGGGATCGCGATGAGGAAGGTCATGAAGCTGAAGAAGGGCAGGTAGACCGCCCCCGTCGTGAACATGTGGTGGGCCCACACCGAGAAGCCCAGGGCGCCGATGCCGGCCGTCGCGAAGACGAAGGCCTTGTAGCCGAAGAGCGGCTTGCGGCTGAACACCGGCAGGACCTCGCTGACGATCCCCATCGCCGGCAGGATCATGATGTAGACCGCCGGGTGCGAGTAGAACCAGAAGGTGTTCTGCCACAGGATCGCGTTGCCGCCGGTGGCCGGATCGAAGAA